>NZ_JBWKFN010000019.1:0-21054 GCF_056434245.1 Streptomyces sp. NPDC044064 | reverse complement strand
TCCCCTTCCCCCCCCCCCCTCCCCCCCCCCCCCCCCCCACCAACCACCCCCCCCCCCCCCCCCCCCCCCCCCCCCCCCGCTTCACGTACGCGCTTGTCTCAGACGTTGAACCCGAGCGCCCGAAGCTGCTCCCGGCCGTCGTCCGTGATCTTGTCGGGGCCCCACGGGGGCATCCAGACCCAGTTGATGCGCAGCTCGTTCACCAGGCCGTCGGTGGCGGACTTGGCCTGGTCCTCGATGACATCGGTCAGCGGGCAGGCCGCCGAGGTCAGGGTCATGTCGATCGTCGCGATGTTCGCGTCGTCGATGTGGATGCCGTAGATCAGACCGAGGTTGACGACGTCGATGCCCAGCTCGGGGTCCACGACGTCGTACAGGGCCTCGCGGAGTTCCTCCTCCGAGGCCGGCTTCGTCTCCACGGTGTCGCTCATGCCGTCTTCCTTTCGGCGTCGGCCCCGCCCAGAGCCTGGGCCGTCGCGTCCTTCCACGCCATCCAGCTGAGGAGGGCGCACTTGACCCGGGCCGGGTACTTGGAGACACCGGCGAACGCGACCGCGTCCTCCAGCACCTCCTCCATCGTGTCGTCGGGCTCGAGCTTCCCCTTGGACTGCATCAGCTCCAGGAAGGTCTCCTGGATCTTCTGCGCGTCGGCCAGTTCCTTGCCGACGAGGAGCTCGTTCAGCACGGAGGCCGAGGCCTGGCTGATGGAGCAGCCCTGGCCCTCGTACGAGACGTCCCTGATCGTGGTTCCGTCGTACTTCACGCGAAGGGTGATCTCGTCACCGCACGTCGGGTTCACGTGGTGCACCTCGGCGTCGCCATCCCTCAGACCACGCCCGTGCGGGTTCTTGTAGTGGTCCAGGATGACCTCCTGGTACATGGAGTCCAGCTTCACCTTTTCAGCACGCCCTTCAGCCGAAGAAGTTCCGTACGTGCTCCAGGCCGTCGACCAGTGCGTCGATCTCGGCCGGCGTGGAGTACAGATAGAACGACGCTCGCGTGGTCGCAGGAATTCCGTAGCGGAGGCAGACGGGCCGCGCGCAGTGGTGACCGACGCGGACCGCGATGCCCTGCTCGTCGAGAACCTGGCCCACGTCGTGCGGGTGGATGTCGCCCAGCGTGAAGGAGATCGCCGCCCCGCGGTCCTCGGCCGTGGTCGGGCCGATGATCCGCAGGTCCGGGACCTCTGCCAGGCGCTTCACCGCGTACTCGGTGAGCGCGTGCTCGTGGGCGAGGATCTTCTCCATGCCGATCGAGTCCAGATAGTCGATCGCGGCACCGAGACCGACCGCCTGGGCGATCGGGGGCGTGCCCGCCTCGAACTTGTGCGGAGCCGGGGCGTACGTCGAGGAGCGCATCGACACCGTCTCGATCATCTCGCCGCCGCCCAGGAAGGGAGGCAGGTCCTCCAGCAGCTCCTGGCGGCCCCAGAGAACGCCGATGCCGGTCGGGCCGCACATCTTGTGGCCGGTGAAGGCCACGAAGTCGGCCTGGAGGGCCTGCACGTCCATCGGCATGTGCGGGGCGGCCTGCGAGGCGTCGATGCAGACCAGCGCACCGACCTCCTGGGCGCGACGGACTATCGCGTCGACCGGGTTGACCGTGCCCAGGATGTTCGACACCAGCACGAAGGAGACGATCTTCGTCTTCTCGGTGATGATCTCGTCGATGTTGGACAGGTCCAGCCGGCCGTCGTCGGTGAGGCCGAACCACTTCAGCTTCGCGCCCGTGCGCTGCGCCAGCAGCTGCCACGGCACGATGTTGGAGTGGTGCTCCATCTCCGTGATGACGATCTCGGTCTCGTGGTCCACCCGGTAGGGCTCGTCGGCCCAGCCGAGCATGTTCGCCACGAGGTTCAGCGACTCGGAGGCGTTCTTGGTGAAGATCACCTCGTCGCGGCTCGGCGCGTTGATGAACTCGGCGACCTTGTCGCGCGCACCCTCGTACAGCGCCGTGGCCTCCTCGGCGAGCACATGCACACCGCGGTGGACGTTGGCGTTGTAGCGCTCGTAGTACTCGCTCAGGGCGTCCAGCACCTGGCGCGGCTTCTGCGAGGTCGCCGCGTTGTCCAGGTACACGAGCTTCTTGCCGTCGTGGACCAGCCGGTCCAGGACGGGGAAGTCCTTACGGATCGCCTCGGTGTCGAGGAGGCCCGGCAGCTGTGTCACGCGGATGCGCCACCCTTCACGTATGCCTCGTAGCCCTCGTTCTCGAGCTTGTCCGCGAGCTCCGGACCGCCGGACTCGACGATGCGGCCGCCGGCGAACACGTGGACCTGGTCGGGCTTGATGTAGCGCAGGATGCGCGTGTAGTGCGTGATCAGCAGGGTGCCGACCTCGCCGGTCTCGCGGACGCGGTTGACGCCCTCGGAGACGATGCGGAGCGCGTCGACGTCGAGGCCGGAGTCGGTCTCGTCGAGGATCGCGACCTTCGGCTTGAGCAGCTCGAGCTGGAGGATCTCGTGGCGCTTCTTCTCACCGCCGGAGAAGCCCTCGTTGACGTTGCGCTCGGCGAAGGACGGGTCCATGTTGAGGCGCTCCATGGCCTCCTTGACCTCCTTCACCCAGGTGCGCAGCTTGGGGGCCTCGCCGCGGACGGCGGTGGCGGAGGTGCGCAGGAAGTTGGAGACCGAGACGCCGGGGACCTCGACGGGGTACTGCATCGCCAGGAACAGGCCCGCGCGGGCGCGCTCGTCGACGGACATCTCCAGGACGTCCTCGCCGTCGAGCAGCACGGTGCCGCCGGTGATCGTGTACTTCGGGTGACCCGCGAGCGAGTAGGCGAGGGTCGACTTGCCGGAGCCGTTGGGGCCCATGATGGCGTGCGTCTCGCCCTGCTTCACGGTGAGGTCGACGCCCTTGAGGATCTCCTTCGTGGCGTTGTCGGCCTCGACGGTGACGTGCAGGTCTCGGATTTCAAGCGTTGCCATGGGTGCCTCAGGACTCCTGGGTGAGGGAGACGAGCACGTCGTCCCCTTCGATCTTTACGGGGTAAACGGGGACGGGGCGCGTCGCGGGAAGGCCGGACGGCTTGCCGGTGCGGAGGTCGAAGCTGGAGCCGTGCAGCCAGCACTCGATCTGGCAGTCCTCCACCTCGCCCTCGGAGAGCGAGACGTTCGCGTGGGAGCAGATGTCGTGGATCGCGAAGACCTCGCCCTCGGTCTGCACGATGGACACGGGCGTGCCGTCGAGTTCCACCCGCTTCGGGGTGTCCTCGGCCAGCTCGCTCAGCCCACAGGCGCGTACGAAGGTCATGCGACCGAAGCCTCCAGCTCCTCCTCGATCTTCGCCAGCAGGCGCTCCTCGATGTCCGCGACACCGATCTGCTGGACCAGCTCGGCGAAGAAGCCGCGGACGACGAGGCGGCGGGCATCGTGCTCCGGGATGCCACGGGCCATCAGGTAGAAGAGCTGCTCGTCGTCGAAGCGGCCGGTCGCGGAGGCGTGGCCGGCGCCGACGATCTCGCCGGTCTCGATCTCCAGGTTCGGCACCGAGTCGACCCGCGCGCCGTCGGTCAGCACCAGGTTGCGGTTCATCTCGTAGGTGTCGGTGCCCTCGGCCTTGGCCTCGATGAGCACGTCACCGATCCACACCGCGTGCGCCGCATCGCCCTGGAGCGCGCCCTTGTAGACGACGTTCGACTTGCAGTGCGGGGTGTTGTGGTCGACCAGGAGGCGGTGCTCCTGGTGCTGCCCGGCGTCGGTGAAGTACAGGCCGAGCAGCTCGGCCTCGCCGCCGGTGCCCGCGTAGCTGACGCGCGGGTGCAGGCGGACCAGGTCGCCGCCGAAGGTCACGACGACGGACTTGAAGGACGCGTCACGGCCGATCAGGGCGTTGTGCTGGGCCACGTGCACGGCCTTGTCGTCCCAGTCCTGGACGGAGACGACGGTCAGCTTGGCGCCGTCGCCCAGGATGTAGTCGACGTTGGCGGCGAGCACGGCGTCACCGGTGTGGTCGATGACGACGACGGCCTCGGCGAAGGCGCCCAGCTCGACGACCTGGTGGCCGAAGTGGACCCCGCCCGCGCCGTGCACGGCGATGCGGATCGGCTCGGCGAGCACGGTCTCCTTGGGGACGGTGACCACGCCGGCCTGCTCGAACGCCGAGAACGCCTGGGCGGCCACGCGGTCCACCGGGGTGCCCGCCTTGCCGACGCGCGCGTCGTCGCGGCCGACGGTCTCGACGGTGACTCCCTCGGGGGCCTCGACGGTGACCTTCACGCCCTCGCCGTTCGCGACGGCGGTGCCGTCGTGCAGCCCGCGCAGGCGCTCCAGCGGGGTGAACCGCCACTCCTCCTCGCGGCCGTGCGGGACCGGGAAGTCCGCGACGTCGAAGGACGGGGGCGCGCTCATGCGCGTGGCGACGGTCGACTCGGCGGCCACCGCGATCTGGCCCGCGGTGGTCGAGCCCAACGGTGGGGGTCCCCCCTGCCCGAGCGGAGTCGAGAGCTTGGGGGAGTTCTGAGCCTCAGCCATGGCTGTCGTAATGCTCGCTTTCTTGCGTAAGTGGCTTGACGGGGACTACGGGCCGGTGATCAACCGACCGAGCCCTCCATCTGCAGCTCGATCAGCCGGTTGAGCTCCAGCGCGTACTCCATCGGCAGTTCCTTGGCGATCGGCTCGACGAAGCCGCGCACGATCATCGCCATCGCCTCGAACTCGGTCAGACCGCGGCTCATCAGGTAGAAGAGCTGGTCCTCGGAGACCTTGGAGACCGTCGCCTCGTGGCCCATGGACACGTCGTCCTCGCGGACGTCCACGTAGGGGTAGGTGTCGGAGCGGGAGATCGTGTCGACCAGCAGCGCGTCGCAGAGCACGTTCGACTTGGAGCCGGCGGCGCCCTCGCCGATCTCGACCAGGCCGCGGTACGAGGTACGGCCGCCACCGCGCGCCACCGACTTGGAGACGATGTTGGACGAGGTGTTCGGCGCCATGTGGACCATCTTGGAACCGGCGTCCTGGTGCTGGCCCTCGCCCGCGAAGGCGATGGACAGGGTCTCGCCCTTGGCGTGCTCGCCCATCAGGTAGACGGCCGGGTACTTCATCGTCACCTTGGAGCCGATGTTGCCGTCGATCCACTCCATGGTCGCGCCCTCGTACGCCACGGCGCGCTTGGTGACCAGGTTGTAGACGTTGTTCGACCAGTTCTGGATGGTCGTGTAGCGGCAGCGGGCGTTCTTCTTGACGATGATCTCGACGACCGCGGAGTGCAGCGAGTCCGACTTGTAGATCGGGGCGGTGCAGCCCTCGACGTAGTGCACGTAGGCACCCTCGTCGACGATGATCAGGGTCCGCTCGAACTGGCCCATGTTCTCCGTGTTGATACGGAAGTAGGCCTGGAGCGGGATCTCCACGTGGACGCCCGGCGGGACGTAGATGAAGGAGCCGCCCGACCACACAGCGGTGTTCAGGGAGGCGAACTTGTTGTCACCGACCGGGATGACCGTGCCGAAGTACTCCTTGAAGAGCTCCGGGTGCTCCTTCAGAGCGGTGTCGGTGTCGAGGAAGATGACGCCCTGCTCCTCCAGGTCCTCGCGGATCTGGTGGTAGACGACCTCCGACTCGTACTGGGCGGCGACACCGGCGACGAGGCGCTGCTTCTCGGCCTCCGGGATGCCCAGCTTGTCGTAGGTGTTCTTGATGTCCTCGGGCAGGTCCTCCCAGGACTCCGCCTGCTTCTCCGTGGAGCGCACGAAGTACTTGATGTTGTCGAAGTCGATGCCCGAGAGGTCCGAGCCCCAGTTCGGCATGGGCTTCTTGTCGAAGAGACGCAGGCCCTTGAGGCGGAGCTTGGTCATCCACTCCGGCTCGGACTTCTTCGCCGAGATGTCCCGGACCACGTCCTCGTTCAGACCACGCTTCGCAGAGGCGCCGGCCTCGTCGGAGTCGGCCCAACCGTATTCGTACTTGCCCAGACCCTCGAGTTCGGGGTGGGCAGTCTCCGTGGGGAGAGTCATGCGGGGTTCCTCCCGGCCGTGCTTGCAGATGCGTTGTCGCTGGTCTTGGAAATCTTGGGGATGAACGTCGTGCAGACGCCGTCGCCGTGCGCGATCGTCGCCAGTCGCTGGACGTGGGTCCCGAGCAGCTCGGCGAAGATCTCCGTCTCCGCCTCGCACAGCTGCGGGAACTGTTCCGCCACGTGGGCGACCGGGCAGTGGTGCTGGCACAGCTGCTCGCCGACCGGTGCGCTGCGCGCCGTAGCAGCGTACCCGTCCACGCTCAGGGCCTTGGCCAGCGCTTCGGTGCGCTCGTCGGGGCTGACGCCCTCGATCGCCTTGCGGTACGCGCCCGCCTGGGCGGCGATCCGGGCGCGGGCGAAGGCGGCGACCGCCTCGGCCCCGCCCTCCCGCTCCGCGATCCAGCGCAGGGCGTCGGCGGCGAGCTTGTCGTACGACTGGTCGAAGGCGTCCCGGCCGCAGTCCGTCAGCGCGAAGACCTTCGCGGGCCGGCCGCGCGTGCGCGTGCCGTACACCCGCTGCTCGCGCGCCTCCACGACGTCGTCCGCGACCAGCGCGTCCAGGTGCCGCCGTACGGCCGCCGGGGTCAGGCCCAGGCGCCCGGCGAGTTCGGTGACGGTCGACGGGCCGTGGTCCAGGATGGACCGCGCGACCCGGTTGCGCGTGGAGCGCTCTCCGGTCGCGAGCTCCTCCTGCGGGGTACCCATCGGGGTCTCCCGAGCCTCGCCGACGTTTTTCACAACGCCATTGTTGCGTAATTCTTCGGAGCCTGACAAGCGCGGTCCGGATCATCAGGCGGTGCCCTGCGTCACTTAGGCATACCTAATCTGACCTGCGGAAATGATCTTCTGATCGATCATTCACCGGCCACCCGGTGATCGTGCGAGCAGGGCCGGGACAGCAAAGAGGTGGCGTCCCACACGCCCGTCGGGAAGACTCCCGAACCATGCCCACACCCCCTCCGACCGGCCCTCTTGTCACTCGCGACACGGTTTCCACGCAGCTGCGTCTGCTGGGCGTCGAGACCGGCGAGACCCTCCTCGTGCATTCCTCGCTGAGTTCCCTCGGCTGGGTCAACGGAGGCGCCGTCGCGGCCGTCCAGGGACTCCTCGACGCGCTCGGACCCGCCGGCACACTCGTCGTGCCCACCCAGTCGGGCGACCTGTCCGACCCGGCCGTGTGGGGCAACCCCCCGGTGCCCGAGGAGTGGTGGGACAGGATCCGGGCCACGATGCCCGCCTACGACCCGCTGATCACCCCCTCGCGCGGGGTCGGGGTGATCCCGGAGACCGTCCGCACCTGGCCGGGTGCCCTGCGCAGCTCCCACCCGCAGACCTCCTTCGCCGCGCTCGGGCCCCGCGCCGCGGAGATCGTCGACGCTCACGCCCCCGACTGCCGGCTGGGCGAGCACAGCCCGCTGGCCCGGCTGGAGCGGCTGGGCGCCCGGGTCCTGCTGCTCGGCGCGGGCTACGGCGCCTGCACCAGCTTCCACCTGGCCGAGTACCGCATACCGTCCCCGCTGGTGCCGGTCGGCCGGCCGGCACCGGGCGGCGGCTGGGAGACGGTGACCGAGGTGTCGATCACCTCGGACCGCTTCGACGAGCTGGGCCACGACTTCGAACGGGACCGTCCCGTCGTACGCGGCCGGGTCGGCGCGGCCGACGCCCGGCTGTTCCCGGTGGCGGACGCGGTGGCCTACGCCGAGCGGTGGCTGGCCCTGCACCGCCCCCGTGAGGAGGAGTTCCCGCACCCCCGCACCTGAACGGCGCAGCGCCTCCCTAGACTCTGGACCCATGCGAAGTGAGCCCGCCCGCCCGTCTCCCGACCACCACCCCTCAACGGGACGCTTCGCGCCGCACCCGCTCATCGAGGTCCAGGCCCTGGTGAAGCGGTACGGCACGAAGACCGCGGTGAACGGCCTCGATCTGGCGGCCCAGGCGGGAGTGACCGCCGTACTCGGCCCCAACGGGGCGGGGAAGACGACCACGATCGAGACCTGCGAGGGGTACCGGAGGCCGGATTCCGGCACGGTGCGCGTCCTGGGCCTCGACCCGGTGCGGCAGGCCGCCGAGCTGCGTCCGCGCATCGGCGTGATGCTCCAGTCCGGGGGCGTGTACTCCGGCGCCCGGGCGGACGAGATGCTGCGACACGTGGCCAGGCTGCACGCGCAGCCGCTGGACGTGGACGCGCTGATGGAGCGCCTCGGGCTCGGCTCCTGCGGCCGCACGAGCTACCGCCGGCTGTCCGGCGGCCAGCAGCAGCGGCTGGCGCTCGCCATGGCCGTCGTAGGGCGCCCGGAGCTGGTCTTCCTGGACGAGCCGACCGCCGGCCTCGACCCGCAGGCCCGCCGCGCCACCTGGGACCTGGTCAAGGACCTGCGCGCCGACGGCGTCTCCGTGATCCTCACCACGCACTACATGGACGAGGCCGAGCAGCTCGCCGACGACGTCGCGATCATCGACGGCGGCCGGGTCATCGCCCAGGGCTCCCCGGAGGAGCTGTGCAAGGGCGGCGCCGAGAACACCCTGCGCTTCACCGGCCGTCCCGGCCTCGACGTGGCCTCGCTGCTCAAGGCGCTCCCGGCCGACTGCACGGCCGCCGAGCTGACCCCGGGCAGCTACCGGGTCGTCGGCAAGGTCGACCCGCAGCTGCTGGCCACGGTGACCTCGTGGTGCGCCCAGCACGGGGTGATGCCGGACCGGATCTCGGTCGAACGGCACACTTTGGAAGACGTTTTTCTGGAGCTCACAGGCAAGGAGCTGCGCTCGTGACGACCGCGACCGGTACGTACGCCCCGAAGCCGGGTGCGGCGCCCCTCCCCCGCATGATCGCGGCCCAGGCTGCGCTGGAGACCAAGATGCTGCTGCGCAACGGCGAGCAGCTGCTGCTGACGGTCGTGATCCCGACCCTGCTGCTGGTGCTCTTCAGCTCCGTGGACATCGTCGACACCGGCAAGGGCAAGGCGGTGGACTTCCTCGCCCCGGGCATCCTGGCCCTCGCCGTGATGTCGACGGCGTTCACCGGGCAGGCGATCGCGACCGGCTTCGAGCGCCGCTACGGCGTGCTGAAGCGGCTCGCCTCCTCCCCGTTGCCGCGCTGGGGCCTGATGGCCGCGAAGACGGCGTCCGTCCTGGTCACCGAGGTCCTCCAGGTGATCCTGCTGACGGTGATCGCCTTCGCGCTGGGCTGGTCCCCGCAGGGCGACCCTCTCGCCGTCCTGCTCCTGCTGATCCTCGGCACGGCCGCCTTCTCGGGGCTCGGCCTGCTGATGGCGGGCACCCTCAAGGCGGAGGCGACGCTGGCCGCCGCCAATCTGGTCTTCCTGCTGCTGCTCGTCGGCGGCGGCGTGATCGTGCCGCTGGACAAGTTCGGCTCGGCCGGTCAGCACGTGCTCGGCCTGCTGCCCATCTCGGCCCTCTCGGACGGCCTGCGGGACGTGCTCCAGCACGGTGCCGGGACGCCGTGGGGCGACCTGGGCATCCTCGCGGTGTGGGCGGTCGTGGGGCTCGCGGCGGCCGGGCGGTTCTTCCGCTGGGAGTAGTCCCGGGACGGGACCCTCGTGAAAGCGTGCACAAGCGGCGGCCTACCATGGTGCACGTGCCAAAGCTGACCCGCGCCGACGCCGTAGCGGCCCTGCGCAACCCGCTCGCCTTCATCGCCGCACGCTGGACCCCGGATCCCCGGACGGTCCGGCGGGCGGCACTCGCCGCGCTCGTGATGGCGGTCGTCATCGTCGTCACCGGCGGTGCCGTACGCCTGACCGGCTCGGGCCTGGGCTGCCCGACCTGGCCCACGTGCACCGATGACTCGCTGACCACGACCAGCGCGATGGGCTTCCACGGTGCCATCGAGTTCGGCAACCGGATGCTGACGTACGTGCTGTGCGCCGCCATCGGCTGGGCGATCATCGCGGCACGCTCCGAGAAGCCGTACCGGCGCAGCCTCACCCGGCTCGGCTGGACGCAGTTCTGGGTGGTCATGGGCAACGCGGTGCTCGGCGGCATCGTGGTCCTGGTGGGCCTGAACCCGTACACGGTCGCCGCGCACTTCCTGCTCTCGACGGGCCTGATCGCCATCGCCACGGTGATGTGGCAGCGCACCCGCGAGGGGGACGCGGCGCCCCGGCCGCTGGTCGGCAAGGCCGTGCAGCAGCTGGTCTGGTTCCTGGTGGTCGCGTCCGTACTGCTCATCGCGGTCGGCACGGTGGTGACCGGAGCCGGGCCGCACGCGGGCGACTCCAGCGAGATCAACCGGATCCCGATCGACTGGGAGACGGTCAGCAAGCTGCACGCCGTGCTCGCCTGGATCGTGGTGACCCTCACCTTCGCCCTGTGGTTCGTGCTCAAGGCGGTCGACGCCCCCAAGGGCCCCCTGGACCGCACCCGCGAGCTGTTCCTGATCCTGCTCTCGCAGGGTGTGATCGGCTACGTCCAGTACTTCACGCACCTGCCCGAGGTGCTCGTCGGCCTCCACATGTTCGGCTCGTGCCTGGTGTGGATCGGTGTCCTGCGCGTCCTGCTGTCGCTGCGGGAACGTCCCGGTGCGACGTCCGGTCTCCCCGCTCAGTCGTACGAATCCGTGAACGCCTCGATCGCCGGCCCCAGGTAGTCCCGGGTCAGCCGGGCCCGACGAGCCGTCCACTCCTCGGTGGGCGGCACCCGGTCGCCGTAGCGGCGTCGGCGGATGTCCTCGACGACCTCGACGGGTGCACCCAGGCCTGGCAGCAGGTCCAGGGCCTCGCGCTTGGAGATCAGCCGGCCGTCGCGCGCGGTGACGGTGGCCCGGGCGAAGGTGATCATCCCCAGGTCGACCCACACGTCCCGCGTCCACAACGGGACGTTGTCGACGGCAGGCCGCCAGAAGTCCCGCTGGTCCCGTACGACGAAGTCGCCGAGCTCCCGGTCCGGCACCGGCGGCAGCAGCCCGGCGGGCCCTCGCCCGTGCAGCACCCGCCCGAAGGTGTGCAGCTCCTGCCGGGTCACCGGGGTGACCGGCCGCCTGAACAGCTGCTCGTGCG
This sequence comes from Streptomyces sp. NPDC044064, assembly GCF_056434245.1. Lineage (NCBI taxonomy): Bacteria > Bacillati > Actinomycetota > Actinomycetes > Kitasatosporales > Streptomycetaceae > Streptomyces > Streptomyces sp. NPDC044064. The sequence goes on along the minus strand of NZ_JBWKFN010000019.1, from coordinate 10,082 downwards.
CCCACGTCAGATGGCGGCGGGCGGCGTCGTCCGCGGTGTCCGGGGTCAGATAGGTGCAGTGCATCCGGGCGGCGAGGGGCCGGGCACGCATGCGGGCATGCACCACCGCGACCTTCCATACGACGCGCGGGGTCACTGAGTGGGGCAGCACCGCGATCAGATCGAGGTCGCTGCGGCCCTCCTGGTAGTCGCCCCCGGCGAGCGAACCGTGCGCCCAGACGGCGACGGGACTCAGCGCCGTCAGTTCACGGAGGAAGCGGGCCAGTAACGTCTCGGTGTCCACCCCCTCAGTCTGTACAGCTCACCCGAGCCCGTACACCCGCCGCGCGTTGTCCGCCGCGACCATCCGGGCCACCCGCTGCGCGTCCTCCAGCGACCACGCGCCCTCGGTCACCCAGCCGCCCAGCACCCGGCCCAGCGCCTCGCGGAACAGCCGTGCCCCCACGACGTGCAGCTCCGGCAGGCCGTGGGCGCCGCTGGAGAACAGGATCTTGCCGAACGGGGCCAGCTCCAGGGTCTCGGCGAGGACCGTGGCGGCACGGGCACCGGTGCGGACGAGCGCCGCGCCCGAGTCTGCGTAGACGTGCGGGAAGACACCGGCCAGATGGGCGGTGTGGCGGTGGTACGGGTAGCCGTGCAGCAGGATCAGATCCGTGCCGAGCCCGGCCGTGGCCCGGACGAAGTCGGTGAGCAGCACCGGGTCGGTGCGGTCGATGCGCGAGCCCGGCTCGCCGAGCCCCGAGTGCAGCTGCAGCGGCCGTCCCGAGGCGACCGCGATCCACAGCAGGTGCCGCAGCAGTACCGGATCGGTCAGCTCCCCGCCGACCCGCCGCCCGGCCAGCCAGCGGCCCGCCGCGCCGCGCACCTCGCCCGGTCCCGGCGGTTCGGGCGCGAGCGCGAGGCCGTGCCGTACGCCCGCGACTGAGGTGAAGGCGACGGCGTTCGCGGCGGCTCCGTGCACCGACTCGGCGAGGTTGGCGAGAAAGGACTCGACCGTGCCTGAGGTGTCGGCGACCTGCTCCGCGAGCAGCTCGAGCCGGACGATCTCGCGGGCCTCGGCGTCGCCCGCGGAGGCCATCTCGGCAGGGCCGGTGAGGTCGCCGGGCAGGCCCGTGTCGACGAGGTAGGTGGTGATCCCGCTGCCCCGCAGCAGCCTGCGGCCGGCTTCCAGCGTGCCGAGCTCACGGCGTTGGGCGAGGTAGTGGGCGGGCGGGCAGTGGGGCTCCAGCCCGAGGAGGGGCGGGCACCAGCGCCGCACGGCGAAACCCGTCTGGGTGTCGAAGAGGGTGGTGCCCGGGGCGGGCGGGCCCTCGGTGCGTGCGAGCTGGGCCTCGAAGGTGCCGAGGCCCAGTTCCGTTCTCAGTACGCCGTGGCAGTACTGGTCCACGAGGGACGGCGTTTCGATCATCCGGACTCCCCGTGGGACGTGGTCTTACACGTCCTAACGGGTGAACGGGGTTCGAGGTCGCGGTTCAGCTCGGGCGTGCACGATGCCGGGCGCCCGCGCATGCTTCGTGGCCGCTCGCGCCCACACGGCCGAGCCGCAGGCCGGTACGGCCCCGTGCCCCTGCTTGCCGGCTGCGCTCAGCTGTTGGCCGAGCCGCCCACCTGGATGCCCGCCATGCGCTTCCACTCGTACGGACCCGTCTTCACCTTCGCCGCGAACTCGCCGTCGAAGGACTCGTGGACCGTGATGCCCGCCTGCTGCACCGCCTGTTCGGCGATCTCGGTGCTGGGGGCCACCAGGTCGCCCCAGCCGCCGTCCTCGCCGACGAGGACGATCCGGGCGCCGCGCTCGCCGATGTGGGCGACCTGGCCCTCGGCACCGCCGTGGGCCTTGGAGAAGGCGCTGATCTGCTTCGCGAGCCGGGCCGCGGTGCGCTCGGCCTTCGGGTCAACCTGCTGCGTGTCTGCCATGGCCAGGATGCTACTCACGGGTAGATCAGCTGGCGAGGGCAGGGCCCTGTGACCTGTGCCGTACGGCGGTCCGTCAGCGCAGGAAGGGATCCACCGCGACCGCGACGAAGAGGATCGACACATAGGTGATCGACCAGTGGAAGAGGCGCATCTCCTTGAGCTTGGCGCCGGTCACCTCGGCCTTCGCCCGGTTCTGCAGCCCGTGCGCCTCCCACAGCCAGAAGCCGCCGGCCGCGAGGGCGACCAGGGTGTAGAACCAGCCGGTGTAGCCGAGCGGGGTCAGCAGCAGGGAGACGGCGACCATCACCCAGCTGTAGATGACGATCTGCCGGGCGACCACCTTGTTGGAGGCGACGACCGGGAGCATCGGCACGCCCACGCGCGCGTAGTCCTCCTTGACCTTCATGGACAGCGGCCAGTAGTGCGGCGGCGTCCAGAAGAACATGACGAGGAAGAGGATGACCGGCGCCCAGGACATCGAGTCGGTGACCGAGGACCAGCCGATCAGCACCGGCAGGCAGCCGGCAATGCCGCCCCACACGATGTTCTGCGACGTACGCCGTTTGAGGATCATCGTGTAGACGACGACGTAGAAGAGGAGCGCTCCGAGTGACAGCCAGGCGCTCAGCCAGTTGACGGTCAACCCGAACAGCAGCGTCGAGACGACCGCGAGGGTGATGCCGAAGACCAGGCACTCGAGCGGGCTGACCATGCCGGTCACCAGCGGGCGCTGCGAGGTGCGGTCCATCAGGGCGTCGATGTCCCGGTCGATGTACATGTTCAGCGCGTTGGCGCCGCCCGCCGAGAGGTAGCCGCCGAGGCAGGTGAGCAGGACCAGTTTCAGGTCGGGTACACCCTGCTGCGCCAGGAACATCACCGGAACGGTGGTGATGAGCAGCAGCTCGATGATCCGCGGCTTGGTCAGAGCCACGAACGCCTTGACACGGGCCCCGAACGGCCGGTGAACCGGGCTCTGGCTCGTCCCGAGCGCACCCTCCCCCAGGGCCTTGAGGGCCTGGGAGGTGCCCCCAGGCCGGGATTCGACGGCCGTCACGCACACCCCTGACAGAGACATCCCAGCAAGCCTCCCCGTGTGAAGTCGGGGTAAAGGCTCGCGCGTACCACGCCACTTTAGACGTTGCCCATACCTCTGCTTTCGCGGGGGTGGGGTCGTGTTGGCGGGCGGCGCATCAGAGGGGTCGTGGAGCTCGATTGAGCAGTCAGATGAGCGGCTCCGTATTCATGTGCCGAATGCGTCCTCGGCCAGTCGGGAGGCGGATCTCCGAGAGTCCCGGCAGTCTGGAATCACTCGAAAAAATGCACGTCCTTACGGGGGTAGGCTCAACATCGGCCGGTGGGCAGAAGTGCACCGGCGGCCGGGTGGGCGCATGCCCCGAAGTCCGGCGACCGACATGTGGAGAGGAGCCCTGACCCAGGGTGAGCATCAAGCCGACCACCACAGACCTTGAGTGGACCGAGCTGGACCAGCGGGCCGTGGACACCGCTCGCGTCCTGGCCGCCGATGCCGTACAGAAGGTCGGCAACGGCCATCCCGGTACGGCGATGAGCCTGGCTCCGGCCGCGTACACCCTCTTTCAGAAGGTGATGCGGCACGACCCCGCCGACCCGGAGTGGGTCGCCCGTGACCGCTTCGTGCTGTCCGCCGGCCACTCGTCCCTGACCCTTTACACGCAGCTCTACCTGGCCGGCTTCGGCCTGGAGCTGGACGATCTGAAGGCCTTCCGCACCTGGGGCTCGAAGACCCCGGGCCACCCGGAGTACGGACACACCAAGGGCGTCGAGACCACCACCGGCCCGCTGGGCCAGGGTGTCGCCAACGCCGTGGGCATGGCCATGGCCGCCCGCTACGAGCGCGGTCTGTTCGACCCGGACGCCCCGCAGGGCGAGTCCCCGTTCGACCACTTCATCTACTGCATCGCCGGTGACGGCTGCCTGCAGGAGGGCATCTCCGCCGAGGCGTCCTCGCTCGCCGGCCACCAGCAGCTCGGCAACCTGATTCTGCTGTGGGACGACAACCACATCTCGATCGAGGGCGACACGGAGACGGCCGTCTCCGAGGACACGGTCAAGCGGTACGAGGCCTACGGCTGGCACGTGCAGCGGATCGCCCCGAAGCCGGACGGCGACCTCGACCCGCACGCCATCTACAACGCGATCGAGGCCGCGAAGCAGGTCACGGACAGGCCGTCCTTCATCGCGATGCGCTCGATCATCGCCTGGCCCGCCCCGAACGCGCAGAACACCGAGGCCGCGCACGGCTCGGCGCTCGGCGACGACGAGGTCTCGGCCACCAAGCGCGTCCTCGGCTTCGACCCGGAGCAGTCCTTCGAGGTCTCCGACGAGGTGCTGGGCCACACCCGCCAGGCCGTCGAGCGCGGCCGCGAGGCCAAGGCCGAGTGGGACAAGTCCTTCCAGCTCTGGCGCGACAACAACGCCGAGCGCGCGGCCGAGTTCGACCGGATCAGCGCGGGCGAGCTGCCCACCGGCTGGGAGGAGAAGCTCCCGGTCTTCGAGCCGGGCAAGGGCATCGCGACGCGTGCCGCCTCCGGCAAGGTGCTGCAGGCGCTGGGCGCGATCGTCCCCGAGCTGTGGGGCGGCTCCGCCGACCTCGCCGGGTCGAACAACACGACCATCGACAAGGACAGCTCGTTCCTGCCGGCGGACAACCCGCTGCCGGAGGCGGACCCGTACGGCCGCACCATCCACTTCGGCATCCGCGAGCACTCCATGGCCGCGGAGATGAACGGCATCACCCTGCACGGAAACTCCCGTGTCTACGGCGGTACGTTCCTCGTCTTCTCCGACTACATGCGCAACGCGGTGCGCCTGTCGGCCCTGATGCACCTGCCGGTGACGTACGTGTGGACGCACGACTCCATCGGTCTGGGCGAGGACGGCCCGACGCACCAGCCCATCGAGCACCTGGCCTCGCTGCGCGCGATCCCCGGTCTGAACGTCGTCCGCCCGGCGGACGCCAACGAGACCGCGATCGCCTGGCGCGAGATCCTCAAGCGCTACACCAAGGAGTTCGGCAAGGGCGCCCCGCACGGCCTCGCGCTGACCCGCCAGGGCGTGCCGGTGTACGAGTCCAATGACGATGCCGCGCGCGGCGGTTACGTCCTGTTCGAGGCCGAGGGCGGCGAGCCGCAGGTGATCCTGATCGCCACCGGTTCCGAGGTGCACGTGGCCGTGGAGGCGCGTGAGCAGCTGCAGGCCGACGGGGTTGCGACGCGGGTCGTGTCGATGCCGTCGGTGGAGTGGTTCGAGGAGCAGGACCAGGGGTACCGGGACTCCGTGCTGCCGCCGTCGGTGAAGGCACGTGTCGCGGTCGAGGCGGGCATCGGCCTCACCTGGCACAAGTACGTCGGCGACGCCGGCCGCATCGTTTCCCTGGAGCACTTCGGTGCGTCCGCGGACGGCAAGGTCCTCTTCCGCGAGTTCGGCTTCACTGCCGAGAACGTGGCCGCGAAGGCCCGCGAGTCCCTCGCCGACGCCCAGCGCTGACGCTCATATACGACACGTAGGAGATGTAATTCCATGACAGACGCACTCAAGCGCCTCTCCGAGGAGGGCGTCGCGATCTGGCTGGACGACCTGTCGCGCAAGCGGATCACGTCCGGCAACCTCGCCGAGCTGATCGACCAGCAGCACGTCGTGGGCGTCACCACCAACCCGACGATCTTCCAGAAGGCGATCAGCGGCGGCGACGGCTACGAGCAGCAGCTGTCGGACCTCGCCGCCCGCAAGGTCACGGTCGACGAGGCCATCCGCATGATCACCACGGCGGACGTCCGGGACGCCGCCGACATCCTGCGCCCGGTCTTCGACGCCACCGAAGGCCAGGACGGCCGGGTCTCCATCGAGGTCGACCCGCGCCTGGCCCACAACACCCGGGCGACCGTCGCCGAGGCCAAGCAGCTCGCCTGGCTGGTCGACCGCCCGAACACCCTGATCAAGATCCCGGCCACCAAGGCGGGTCTGCCGGCGATCGCGGAGACGATCGGCAACGGGATCAGCGTCAACGTCACGCTGATCTTCTCCCTGGAGCGCTACCGCGCGGTCATGGACGCCTTCGTCACGGGCCTGGAGAAGGCGCGCGGGAAGGGCCTCGACCTCTCCCTGATCCACTCCGTGGCGTCCTTCTTCGTGTCCCGCGTGGACACCGAGATCGACAAGCGCCTGGACGGGCTCGGCACCGACGAGGCCAAGGCGCTGCGCGGCAAGGCCGCCGTCGCCAATGCCCGTCTCGCCTACGAGGCGTACGAGGAGGTCTTCTCCTCCGACCGCTGGAAGGCGCTGGAGAACGCGGGCGCCAACAAGCAGCGTCCGCTGTGGGCGTCGACCGGCGTCAAGGACCCGGCGTACCAGGACACGATGTACGTGACGGACCTGGTCGCGCCGAACACGGTCAACACCATGCCGGAGGCCACCCTGGAGGCCACCGAGGACCACGGCGAGATCACCGGCAACACCGTCGCCGGTACCTACGAGCAGGCCCGCGCCGACCTCGACGCGCTCGAGAAGCTCGGGATCTCGTACGACGACGTGGTCCAGGTCCTGGAGGACGAGGGCGTCGAGAAGTTCGAGGCGTCCTGGAACGAGCTGCTGAAGTCGACCGAGGCGGAGCTGAAGCGCCTCGCCCCCTCGGAGGGCTGAGTTGTCACCCCTTGCTGGTTCCGGAGCGAACCCGCTTCGTGACCCCGCCGACCGACGGCTCCCGCGTATCGCGGGGCCGTCGGGCCTGGTGATCTTCGGCGTCACGGGCGACCTGTCCCGCAAGAAGCTGATGCCCGCGGTGTACGACCTCGCGAACCGGGGTCTGCTTCCGCCGGGCTTCTCCCTGGTGGGCTTCGCCCGCCGCGAGTGGGAGAACGAGGACTTCGCGGCCGAGGTCCACGACGCCGTCAAGGCGCACGCTCGTACGCCGTTCCGTGAGGAGGTCTGGCAGCAGCTCATCCAGGGGATGCGCTTCGTCCAGGGCACCTTCGACGACGACGACGCGTTCGAGCGGCTGCGCGCCACCATCGAGGAGCTGGACAAGGCACAGGGCACGGGCGGCAACTTCGCCTTCTACCTGTCGGTGCCGCCGCGCTCCTTCCCCGTGGTCATCCAGCAGCTGAAGAAGCACGGCCTGACCGACCAGACCGGCGGCTCCTGGCGCCGCGCGGTCATCGAGAAGCCGTTCGGCCACGACCTGGAGTCGGCCGAGGAGCTGAACAAGGTCGTGCACGAGGTGTTCGAGCCGGACCAGGTGTTCCGGATCGACCACTACCTCGGCAAGGAGACCGTCCAGAACATACTGGCGCTGCGCTTCGCCAACACGATGTTCGAGCCGATCTGGAACCGGTCCTTCGTGGACCATGTGCAGATCACCATGGCCGAGGACATCGGCGTCGGCGGCCGTGCCGGCTACTACGACGGCATCGGCGCCGCCCGTGACGTCATCCAGAACCACCTGCTCCAGCTGCTCGCGCTGACCGCGATGGAGGAGCCCGCCTCCTTCGGCGCGGACGCGCTGGCCGCCGAGAAGACCAAGGTGCTCGGCGCCGTCCGGCTGCCGAAGGACCTGGGCCGCGCCACCGTCCGCGGGCAGTACGCCGCGGGCTGGCAGGGCGGCGAGAAGGTCATCGGCTACCTCGAAGAGGACGGCATCGACCCGAAGTCGAAGACCGACACCTACGCGGCCGTGAAGCTGGCGATCGACAACCGCCGCTGGGCGGGTGTCCCCTTCTATCTGCGCACCGGCAAGCGTCTCGGCCGCCGTGTCACCGAGATCGCCGTCGTCTTCCAGCGGGCCCCGCACTCCCCCTTCGACCACACGGCGACGGAGGAGCTGGGCTCGAACGCGGTCGTCATCCGCGTACAGCCGGACGAGGGCATCACGGTCCGCTTCGGCTCCAAGGTGCCGGGCACCTCGATGGAGATCCGGGACGTGTCCATGGACTTCGCCTACGGCGAGTCCTTCACGGAGTCCAGCCCGGAGGCCTACGAGCGGCTGATCCTGGACGTGCTGCTGGGCGACGCCAACCTCTTCCCGCGCACGGAGGAGGTCGAGCTGTCCTGGAAGATCCTCGACCCGATCGAGCAGTACTGGGACAAGCACGGCAGGCCCGCGCAGTACCCGTCGGGCACCTGGGGCCCCGCCGAGGCGGACGAGATGCTCGCACGAGACGGACGGAGCTGGCGCCGGCCATGAAGATAGACCTGACCGGCACCACCGCCGGCGAGATCAACAAGGCGCTCGTGCAGGGCCGCCGGGCCATCGGCACCCCGGCCGTCGGCATGGTCCTGACCCTCGTCATCGTCACCGACGAGGAGAACGCCTACGACGCTCTGAAGGCCGCCAACGACGCCTCGCGCGAGCACCCCTCGCGCACGCTGGTGGTCATCAGGCGCGTCTCCCGCACCCCGCGCGACCGTACGTCGTCCCGGCTGGACGCCGAGGTGCGGGTCGGCGCGGACGCGGGCACCGGCGAGACGGTGGTGCTGCGGCTGTACGGCGAGGTGTCCGACCACGCCGACTCCGTCGTCCTGCCGCTGCTGCTGCCGGACGCCCCGGTCGTCGTCTGGTGGCCGGTGAACGCACCGCTGGACCCGGCCAAGGACCCGCTGGGCGCGCTCGCCCAGCGCCGGGTCACCGACACCTACGCCGCCGAGCAGCCGGTGCGGGAGCTGTCCGCCCGTGCCGCGGCCTACACGCCCGGCGACACCGATCTGTCCTGGACCCGGATCACGCCGTGGCGCTCGATGCTGGCGGCGGCCCTGGACCAGGTGGTCTGTCAGGTGAAGGCCGTCGAGGTGGAGGGCGAGGAGTTCAACCCGAGCTGTGAGCTGCTGGCGATGTGGCTCGCGGACCGGCTGGACGTCCCCGTCAAGCGCTCGCTGTCCGCGGGCCCTGGTCTGACCGCCGTCCGCATCGACACCAGCTGCGGTCCGATCGTCCTGGACCGGGCCGACGGCTCGCTGGCGACCCTGGCGATCGACGGCCAGCCGGCCCGCGCGGTGGCGCTCAAGCGGCGGGACACCGCCGAGCTGATCGCGGAGGAGCTGCGCCGGCTGGACCCGGACGACACCTACGCGTCGGCGCTGCGCTACGGCGTGGAGCGGCTGAACTCGGGCACCGAGGCCGCCGCGGCGGAGCCGGTGGCGGAGGCCGGGGCGGAGGCGGAGGCCGCTGCGGCGCCCGCGAAGAAGGCGGCCGCCAAGAAGGCTCCGGCGAAGAAGGCGGCGGCGAAATGAGCACCCCTCAGCTGGTCGTGCACCGCGACAAGGAACTGATGGCGCAGGCCGCCGCGGCCCGTCTGATCACGAAGATCGTGGACGCACAGGCCTCCCGGGGCCATGCGTCCGTGGTCCTCACGGGCGGCCGCAACGGCAACGGCCTGCTGGCCGCGCTGTCGGCGGCCCCCGCCCGGGACGCCGTCGACTGGAGCCGGATCGACCTCTGGTGGGGCGACGAGCGCTACCTCCCCGAGGGCGACCCGGAGCGCAATGTCACGCAGGCCCGCGCGGCCCTGCTGGACGCCGTACCGGTGGACCCGGAGCGCGTGCACGCCATGCCCGCCTCCGACGGGCCCCACGGTGCGGATGTGGAGGCGGCCGCGGAGGCCTACGCGGCGGAACTGGCGAAGGCGTCCGGCCCCGAGAACCACGGTGCCGTTCCCTCCTTCGACGTGCTGATGCTGGGCGTCGGCCCGGACACCCACGTGGCCTCGCTCTTCCCGGAGCTGCCCGCGGTCCGCGAGACGGAGCGGACGGTGGTCGGCGTCCACGGCGCCCCCAAGCCGCCGCCGACCCGGGTCTCGCTGACCCTTCCGGCGATCCGTTCGGCCCGTGAGGTCTGGCTGCTCGCGGCCGGCGAGGACAAGGCCCAGGCCGTGGCCATCGCCCTGTCGGGCGCGGGCGAGGTCCAGGCGCCGGCGGCGGGTGCGTACGGCAGGCAGCGCACCCTGTGGCTGCTGGACGCGGCTGCGGCTTCGCAGCTGCCGCGGTCGCTGTACCCGCCGGCTTCGCCGTGAATCGGGGGGTGGGGGGGGGGGGGGGGGGGGGACCCCCCCCCCCCCCCCCCCCCCCCCCCCCCCCCCCCCCCCCCCCCCCCCCCCCCCCCCCCCCCCCCCCCCCCCCCCCCCCCCCCCCCCCCCCCC
>NZ_JBWKFN010000018.1:191230-207126 GCF_056434245.1 Streptomyces sp. NPDC044064 | reverse complement strand
AGGAGCAGGAGGCGGATAGAGGGAAAGGGGCGTGCCGACAGACGGGGGGGGGGGGGGGGGGGGGGGGGGGGAGAGAACCCTCCCCCCCCCCCCCCCCCCCCCCCACCGGTCAGGGGTAGCTGACGAGGTCGGCCACGTTGCCGGCCGAGTTCGAGGGTCCTCCCGTGTTGTTGACGACGTGGCTGATGGTGCCGGTGCCGCCGAGGGACACGGTCACCATGCTGGTGAAGCGGACGCCGGAGGTGTTCGGTGCCTCGATGGCGTGCGCGGCGGTGACGGAGGGGTTGACGTTGAAGTAGCAGTAGCTGCCGAGGCCGTAGGCCTGATGGCCGGTGACCGAGTCGGCGACCTTGTAGGCGGCGTAGCCCTGGGTGGAGCCGTTCATCCAGGCCGCCTGGTTCGGCGGGTCGTACGGCATCTCGTTCTGGAAGAAGTAGGTGCGGCCGCCGTTGCCGTTCCAGAGCACCTGGTACTTCTGGAAGTGCTCGACGAACAGCCCGTACATGGTCACGTCGTCGCCGTTGACCACGAGCCCGGTGTCGGCGGTGTTGCTGGTCCAGCCGACGCCGCTGCCGTGGTCGGCGCGCCAGATCCACATGTGGTCGCCGATGACGTTGTCACTGTTGACGACGATGCTGGTGGCGGCCTTGCCGACGCCCGCGCCGCCGACGCGGACGTAGACGTCGTGCAGGGAGGTCGGGTCGGCCGCGTGGGAGGCGGCGGAGCCGGTCGGCCCGACCTCGAGCAGGGTCTTCGAGCTGGTGGTGCCGGCGTCGAAGAGCAGGCCCGCGATCTTCACGCCGTCGACGTCGGCGACGGTCATCGCGGTGATGCCGTTGTCCGGGACGAAGGTGGCGAGACCGAGGCCGAGGACGACGGTGTCGGGGCGGGTCACCTTCAGGGTCTGGTCCAGGTGGTAGACGCCCGGTGTGACCAGGAGGTTCTTGCCCGCGGCGAGCGCGGAGTCGATCTGCGACGCGGTCGCGCCCGGTTTGACCACGTAGAAGCTGTCCAGGGACAGCGAGCTGCCCGCCGGGCTGCCGCCGGCCCAGCTGGTCGCGGTGGAGCTGGACCGCACCGACGGCACGAACACCTGGTAGGCGCCGTTGCCGTCGACGTACAGGAACGGCTTCTCCCGGCTGACCGGGCTCTGCGCGACCGTCGTGTAGGGGGGCTTGGGGAAGCTGGTGGAGGGTACGCCCTGGCTGCCGACGAAGACCATGTTCCAGTTGGCTCCGGTCCAGCTGCCCAGCTGGGAGTTCCGGGTCAGCCACTGTTGCTGGGTGCCGGAGTCGACCTGCCCGTCGACCTTGCTGTCGGCGAGGTAGCCGCCGCTGGACCAGCCGCCGTCGTCCAGGGCCAGGTTGCCCCGCAGGTGCATCCGCCGGTACGGCGCCGCCTGCGAGACCGCCCAGCGGTCGCTGCCGCCGGTGGGGTTGACCGACAGGTTCTCGGCGCCGCGCCAGAAGTTCTGGGTGGCGTTGCCCTGGAACCAGTCCGCCTCCGCGTGCACCGCCCCGTTGAGGGAGACGGCGTCCGGGGTACGGCCGAGGCCCAGCACCTGGGTGTAGAAGCCGACGTTGACGTCCGCGCTGTAGGCGCCGGGCTTGAACAGCACGGCATAGCGCTGGGAGCCGAACTGGTTGGTCTCCTGCTGCTTGAAGATGGTGTCCAGCTTGCTCTGGATGGCCGAGGACGACATCGACGGGTCGAAGACGACGACGTTCGGGCCGAGGTCGGGGTTGCCGGCGGACTGGGTCACCGGGACCACCTGGAAGCGCTGGGCGGCGGTGCCGTTGCACGTGTACTGCACGAACTGCACGCTGTCCGCGAGCGAGGCGCCCGGATCGTCCAGGCACTTGCCGCTGCCGCGGTTGACGAGGTGGAAGGCGCCGCCGCCGTCGTCCACGGGCAGCCACTGCTGGTTGGCGCCGCCTCCGTAACTCCACAGGTGCACCTGGGCGTTGTCGGCGGTGGAGACGTCGGCGACGTCCACGACCTGGCCCGTGTCGTTGCCGTTGCCGATGCGGACGTAGCCGTCGCCGGTCGCGGTGAAGCTCCACTGCTGTGCGGTGGTGCCGTTGCAGGTGTACTGCTGCACGACGGTTCCGTTGGCGGTGCCGGCCGCCTTGGCGTCCAGGCACTTGCCGCTCGCGGCGTTCAGCACGGTGGCGAGGCCGGTGGGCAGGGCGGCGGCCGCGGAGGTCGCGGCGTGCGCGGGTGCCGCGGTGAGCAGGGACGCGGCGGCGACGGCGACCAGCGCGCCGGCCGTCGGTCTGCGACGGCGGGTGAGGGGAAGCACGGGTTCTCCTAGCGGACGGGGATCAGCCGGTGTAGCCGGCGAAGACGCGGGTGTAGTCCCAGGCGGACTGGGAGACGCCGGAGCAGCTGTCGGCGGGGCCGCCGGTGCACGGACGGTCGCGGTTGGCGGACCAGAAGGTGAGCCGGGCGAGGTGGTGCTGCTGGGCGTAGGCCAGGATGGTCCGGAAGTCGCTCACCGTGACGGTCTCGTTGTTGTCGGTGATGCCGTTCATGGACGAGATGCCCATGTCCCGGTAGGCCTGGTCGTCGCTGTAGTGGTAGGCGTTCTTCAGCGCGTTCTTGAGGCCTTCGGCGGCCTGCGTGGTCAGGTTGCCCATGTTCTGTCCGGCGCCACCGAAGTCGAACGGCATGATCGCCCAGGCGTCCACGGTCAGCCCGGAGGCGGCGGCCCGGTTGATGAGGCTGGTGTCGGGGCCGCTCTGCCCGGTGCCGATGGTGATGTAGACCTTCAGACCGGGGTTGGCGGCCTTCACGGTCTTGAGGGCGTCCACGGTGCGCTGCTGCACGGTGGGGTTGCTGTAGGCGTCGGCCTCGATGTCGATGTCGATCGCCTTCAGGCCGTAGGCGTTGATCACCTTCTGGTAGGCGGCGGCGAGTTCGCCCGGGCTGGAGCAGGAGCTCTCCAGCTTGTTGCCGCTGTAGCCGCCGAACGACGGGATCACGTCACCGCCGTTCGCCCGCACGGTGGTGACGGTCTGCTGGTCGGCTCCGCCGGTCAGCGGGCGGCTGCCGTCCCACTGGGGGTTGCAGTAGCCGTTGCTGAGCACGAAGGCGAGCGTGAACCACTTCACGCCGGTGGCCTGGGTGATCGTGCTCGGGTTCGGCGGGCTGCCCCAGCCGTTGTAGAGGTACGGTGCCACGGCCATCGGCGCGGACGGGGCGGTGCCGCCGTCCGCCGCGGGCGCGTTCCACTTCTGGTTGGCGCCGCCGCTGCAGCTCCAGATCTGGGCGCGGGTGCCGTTGGCCGAGGAGTTGCCGGTGGCGTCCAGGCACTTGTCGGCCTGCGGGTTGACGATGTCGTGGGCGGCGGTGACGGTCCATCTCTGGTTCGCGCCGCCGGTGCAGGACCACAGCTGGACCTTGGCGCCGTCGGCGGTCGAGTTCCCGGTGACGTCGAGGCACTTGCCGAGGGCACGGACGGTGCCGTCGCTGCCGACCGTCCACTGCTGGGCGGCGGTGCCGTTGCAGTCGTAGAGCTGAACGGCCGTGCCGTCGGCGGAACCCCCGCCGGCGACGTCGAGACACTTGCCGGCGAGACCGGTGATGGTGCCGGTGGCGGCCTGGGCCGGGGCCGCGGTGAGCAGGCCGGTGGCGAGGGACAGGGCGGCGAGCGAGACAGCTACGGGGAGTGGTCTGGCCATGTGCGGGGGCGGCCTTTCGCGTGGGGGGAGGTGCCCCGGCGCACGCTCAACACACCTGTGACAGCTGGGCGTTGAGAGCATCCGGAGTCTTTGTTTAAGGCGTGAAGTTAAAGGTCCGGACCACTGGAGTCAAGAGGGTGCGCAGCAAGGGGTGGGCGGCGGCCGGAACACGGCCCGGCAGCAGCCCACCCCAGGCCTCCGGATCAGACCGCGGTCACCTCGTCGTCCCGCCGGGCGAACTGCGTGCGGTGCAGCTCCGCGTACCGGCCGCCCGCCGCGAGGAGTTCGCCGTGCGTGCCCCGCTCCACGATCCGGCCGGCCTCGACGACCAGGATCTGGTCGGCGGCCCGGACGGTGGACAGACGGTGGGCGATCACCACGGCGGTGCGGCCCTCCAGGGCCTCGGTGAGCGCCTCCTGGACGGCCGCCTCGGAGGTGTTGTCCAGGTGTGCGGTGGCCTCGTCGAGGATGACCACGCGCTGGCGGGCCAGCAGCAGCCGGGCGATGGTCATGCGCTGGCGCTCACCGCCGGAGAGCCGGTAGCCGCGCTCGCCCACGACCGTGTCCAGACCGTCGGGCAGGGACCGTACGACGTCGGCCAGGCGGGCGCGGCCGAGGGCGTCCCACAGCTCCTCGTCCGAGGCGGCCGGCCGGGCCAGCAGCAGGTTGGCGCGGACGGAGTCGTGGAAGAGGTGGCCGTCCTGGGTGACCATGCCGAGGGTGCCCCGCAGGGAGGCCGCGGTCAGGTCCCGGACGTCGGTCCCGCCGATGCGCACGGCCCCGGCGTCGACGTCGTACAGACGCGGCAGCAGCTGGGCGATGGTGGACTTGCCGGCGCCGGAGGAGCCGACGAGGGCGACGGTCTGGCCGGGTTCGGCGCGGAACGAGATGCCGTGCAGGACTTCGGCGCCGCCGCGGGTGTCGAGCGCGGCCACCTCCTCCAGGGAGGCGAGGGAGACCCGGTCGGCGGACGGGTAGGAGAAGGTGACGTCCTCGAACTCGACCGCGACCGGACCCTCGGGCACTTCGGCGGCGTCCGGCTTCTCCTCGATGAGCGGCTTCAGGTCGAGCACCTCGAAGACCCGCTCGAAGCTGACCAGGGCGCTCATCACCTCCACGCGGGCTCCGGCGAGCGCGGTGAGCGGGGCGTAGAGCCGGGTCAGCAGCAGGGCGAGGGAGACGACCGCACCCGCCTCCAGGGTGCCGCGCAGCGCGAACCAGCCGCCGAGGCCGTAGACGAGGGCCAGGGCGAGGGCGGAGACGAGGGTGAGGGCGGTGATGAACACCGACTGGGCGGTCGCCGTGCGCACGCCGATGTCACGCACCCGGCGGGCGCGGTCCGCGAACTCGGCCGACTCCTCCTCCGGGCGGCCGAACAGCTTGACGAGGGTGGCGCCGGGCGCGGAGAAGCGCTCGGTCATCCGGGTGCCCATGGCCGCGTTCAGCTCCGCCGCCTCCCGCTGCATCCGGGCCATCCGGCTGCCCATGCGGCGGGCCGGCAGCACGAACACCGGCAGCAGCAGCAGCGCGAGCAGGGTGATCTGCCAGGACAGGGTGAGCATGACGGCGAGGGTGAGCACCAGGGTCACCAGATTGGTCACCACACCCGACAAGGTGTTGGCGAACGCCCGCTGGGCGCCGATCACGTCGTTGTTGAGACGGCTGACCAGCGCGCCCGTACGGGTACGTGTGAAGAACGCGACGGGCATGCGCTGCACATGATCGAACACTGCCGTGCGCAGGTCGAGGATGAGTCCCTCCCCGAGCGTCGCCGACAGGCGCCGGCCGAGGATGCCGAGCCCCGCCTCCGCGAGGGCGACGAGCGCGATGAGCAGCGAGAGCCGGACGACCTTCGCGGAGTCGTGACCCGCCACGATCGTGTCGACGACACGGCCGGCGAGCACGGGCGTGGCGACGGCGAGCAGTGCGGTCACCACCCCGAGCAGCACGAAACGGACGATGCCCGCGCGGTGCGGGCGGGCGAAGGCGGCGATACGGCGCAACGTGGCGCGGGCGAGGGGGCGGCGTTCCTGCTGCGCGGTCATCACGCTGTGCAGCTGCGTCCAGGCGGTGGTCTCCATGCTCATGGGAGAGAACGTAGGACCTCAAGCTACGTTGAGGTCAATGTCCACGCCATTTCACCCCCGCCCACGTCCTCTTCGTCCGCTACGTCCTCGCACACGAAGGCCCCCATGACCCTCCCCGCTCATCCGCTGCCCGTCCGTAAGCCGCCGTCCCCGCGTCGGCCACCCGCCGTTGGCACGGCACGGAAAACCTCTCCCGATGTGACAGCGGTACGACTCCCCGACCTCCGTGAGGGACGCCTCCCCCGGCTCGCCCGGCGCGTCCCCGTCCGGCAGATCCTGTGCCTGCTCCCGCTCCTGCTCGTCGCCGTCGTCGCGGTGCGGCACCGGTCGGTGCTCGCCGAGGGCTTCGGACAGCTGCGGACCGCCTCGTGGCCCTGGCTGCTGGCGGCGGCCGGCGCCACCTGCCTGACCTGGGTGGCCGCGGCCGTCACCCGGCAGGGCGCCGTCGTCCAGCGGCTGCCCCGGTGGCGGCTGCTGGCGACGCAGTTCGCGGCGGGCTCGGCCAACCACCTGCTGCCGACGGGTCTGGGCGCGGGCGCGGTCAACCTGCGGTTCATGAGCGTGTGCGGGGTGCCGCTGGCCCGCTCCTCCGCGGCTCTGGCGCTGTATCTGCTCGCCGAGTCGGTCGGCCGGCTGAGCCTGCTGGCCGCGCTGCTGCTCGCCTTCCCCGACGCGCTGCGCCTGGGCACCCTGCTGCCCGACGGGGCCGGCGGCCCGGTGCTGGCCGTCGCGGGCGCGGTGCTCGCGGTGGCGGTGGCCGCGCTGGCCCTCGTACGACGCCTGCGAGCGCCCGTGCTCGGCTTCGTCCGCACCGCCCTGGGCGAGGCCCGCTCGGTGCACACGCGTCCGGCCCGGGCGCTCGCGCTCTGGGGCGGCTCGTTCGCCTTCCCCGCGCTCCAGGCGGCCGGGCTCGTGGCGGTGGGACAGGCGCTGGGCCTGCCGGTGCCGCCCGCCCACATGGCGCTCGCGTACCTGGCCGCGACGGTCGCGGTGGCCCTGGTGCCCACACCGGGCGGGATCGGCTCGGTCGAGGCGGCGCTGATCGTGGCGCTGGTGGCGGCGGGCGGCCCGGTGGCGGTGGCCACGGCGGTGGTGCTCGCCTACCGCATCATCACCGTCTGGGTCCCGCTGCTGCCGGGGGCGTTGACGCTGGGGGCACTGGTGCGGCTGAAGGTCATCTGAGGCAGAGTGGCCCTCCGATTCGCCCCCTCAGAAGGAGCACCCACCGTGCCGGTCCGTGTGGAGCACAAGGAACACGTCACCACGATCGTCCTGTCCCGCCCCGAGGTCCGCAACGCGGTGGACGGTCCCACGGCCGCCGAACTCGCCGCCGCCTTCCGGACGTTCGAGGCCGACGTGAATGCGCGGGTGGCGGTGCTGTGGGGCGAGGGGGGCACGTTCTGCGCGGGTGCCGATCTGAAGGCGATGGGCGGCGAGCGCGGCAACCGGGTCGCCGAGGAGGGTGACGGCCCGATGGGCCCGACCCGGATGCGGCTGTCCAAGCCGGTGATCGCCGCCGTCGCGGGGCACGCCGTGGCGGGCGGCCTCGAACTGGCCCTGTGGTGCGACCTCCGGGTCGCCGAGGAGGACGCCGTGTTCGGGGTGTTCTGCCGCCGCTGGGGCGTACCGCTGATCGACGGCGGCACGGTACGGCTGCCCCGGCTGATCGGCGCCGGCCGGGCCATGGACATGATTCTCACCGGCCGCCCGGTCCCGGCCCGCGAGGCCTACGACATCGGCCTCGCCAACCGTCTCGTCCCGACCGGCCGCGCCCGCGCGGAGGCCGAGGAGCTGGCGGCCCGGATCGCCCGCTTCCCGCAGGCCTGCCTGCGCGGCGACCGGGCCTCGGCGCTGGACCAGGAAGGTATGGACGAGCAGAGCGCCCTGCGGGGCGAGCTGCGATACGGCATGGGTGTCCTCGCGGAGGGTCTGGAGGGAGCGGCACGCTTCGCCGGGGGTGCGGGACGGCACGGGTCCTACACGGACCTGTGAGCAGCGGTCCTGCACGGGCCCGTGAGCGCCGGTCCTACGCGGGCCCGTGAGCGCCGGTCCTACGCGGGCCCGTGAGCGCCGGTCCTACGCGGGCCCGTGAGCGCCGGTCCTACGCGGACCGGTAAGCACGGGGTCTGGAGGAACCGGCGAGCACAGGGCCTGGAGGAACCGGCGAACACACGGCCTAGACGGACCCGTGCGCCGGCCATTCCTCTCCCGACAGCCACTCCAGCACCGCACCGCCCGCTTCCGCGCCGGCCCAGGTCGCCGCCCTGGCCCGCTGGCCGGGGTGCAGTACGGCGCCGACGGCGAAGACGCCCGGCCGCGAGGTGTGCGGGCTTGCGTCCAGTGTGATGCCGGCCCGGCGCGCGAGTTCGTTCTCGGGGACGAAGTCGCCGGTGAAGACGACCGTGTCGCAGGGCAGCGTGGCCGTACGGCCGTCGCGGTGCCGTACGCGGACGCCGGACAGGCGTCCGTGGCCGAGGAGTTCGGTGACCGTGGTGTCCGTGAGGAGCGGGACGCGGTGGCCGAGGCGGGCCGACTGGGCGCGCAGCAGCGGTGCCTGGGCGCGAGGCTGTTCGGTCAGCAGGGCCACGACCGCCACACCGGCCGTGCGCAGGGTGTCGGCCGCCGAGTAGGAGACCCGCTCCGCGCCGACCACCACCGCGCGGGTGCCGATCGGCTGCCCGAACAGGTGCACCGCCTGCTGGAGTTCACCGCCGGTGTAGACACCGGCGGGCCGGGTGCCGGGCACCAGCCGGGCCGCGCGGGGACGTTCACGGGAGCCGGTGGCGAGGACGACGGCCTCGGCCTCGATCGTCTCCGGTCCCCGGGGGCCGACCGTCGTGAGCGTGCGCGGGCCCGCCCAGTCCAGGACCGTCACGCCGGTCCGCAGCACGGCCCCGGTGTGTGCGGCACCCTCGGCGAGCAGCCGGGCGTACTGCGGTCCGGTCAGCCGCCGCACCCAGGTGCCGAAGCCGCCGTGGGCGCAGTGCCGGGGCACTCCCCCGGCCTGTGCCTCCCGCTCCAGCACCTCGACCCGGCCGGCACCGGCGGCGGCCAGCCGGGCCGCGGCCGCGAGTCCGGCGGGACCGGCGCCGACGACCAGGACGTCGACCCTGCGGTGGGCGGTCATGTGCGTGCCACCTCGAACAACTGCCGTACCGCCGCCCCGCAGTAGAAGCCCTGGCAGCGACCCGCCCGGGCCCGGGTGCGGCGGCGCAGACCGTCCAGGGTACGCGGCGGGATCGTACTCGCGAGCGCGTCACGGATCTCGCCGCGGGAGACGCGCTCGCAGTGGCAGACGAGGGTGCCGTACTCCGGGTCGGCGGCGATGAGTTCGGGCCGCTGGTAGGGGCGCGGGAAGGCCTCGCCGAGGTTGGGCATGCGGACCGGGTCGAGGTCGCGGGCCGGTCCGGCGTCGAGCCCGGTCCCGGTCAGCAGGCCGACGACGTGGGCGGCGATCGCCAGGGACGCGGTCAGGCCGGTGGAACGGATGCCGCCGACGGTGACGTACGCCTGCCCGGGGTGGGCGTTGATGCGGTAGTCCTCGTGCTCGGTGGCCGCGCGCAGCCCGGCGTAGACGGCGCTGGCCTCCTCCCGCAGCAGCGCGGGCAGGATGCGGCCGCCCTGCTCCCGCAGCAGCGCGAGGCCTTCGGCGGTGGAGCCGGTGGCCCGCTTGTCGTCCAGGTCCTCGGCGGTGGGGCCGAGCAGGACGTTGCCGTAGACGGTGGGGGCGACCAGGACGCCCTTGCCGAGGGCGGTCGGGACGGGGAGGAGGATGTGCCGGACCAGGGGGCGGGCGAGCTTGTCGTGGACGATGAGCTGGCCGCGGCGCGGGGTGACGGTGAAGTCGTCGTGGCCGAGCGCCCGGTCGAGGGTGTCGGCGTGCAGTCCGGCCGCGTTGACCAGCTGGCGGGCGCGCAGGGCGCCTCTGGAGGTGGTCAGCAGATGCCCTCCGGCGTCCCGGCTCACCTGCTCCACACGGGTGTTCAGGTGCAGCTCGACACCGGCTCGGACCGCCTGGGTGGCGTACGCCAGGGTCGTCGTCCACGGGCAGATGACGCTCTCGCCGGGCACATGCAGGGCGCCGAGCGCGCCGGGGCCGAGGTGCGGTTCGCGGGTGTACAGCTCGTCGGCGCCGAGGAGTCGGGTGTGCGGGTAGTCGTTGCGCTCGGCCTTCTCGGCGAGGCGGGGCAGGGCGGCGAGCTGTTCCTCGTCCCAGGCCACGAGCAGGGCGCCGACCTCTTCGAAGGGGATGCCGCACTCGGCGGCGTACGCGGCCAGCCGCTGGTGGCCCTCGCGGACCAGCCGGGCCTCCAGGGTGCCCGGGGTCGCGTCGAAACCGGTGTGCAGGATCGCGGTGTTGGCCTTGGAGGTGCCCTGGCCGACGTCGTCCTGCGCCTCGACCAGCGCGATGCGCAGCCGGGGGTGGCGGGCGAGTTCGCGGGCGACGGCGCAGCCGACGACTCCGGCGCCGACGACCGCGACGTCGTACGTGTGCCCGGGCAGCGGCCCCTGCGCGGTGACCGTCATGAGTCGAGCAGGGCGGCGACCGCGCTGCGGAAGCCGGCCAGGCGTTCGGCGGCCCGGTCGGCCGGGATGCGGGGCTCGTACACGGTGGCGGGCTTCCAGTCGGGCAGGGCGTCTTCCACGCTCAGCGCAGGGTCCGCGCCGAGCCGGGCGAGGGTGGCGGCGCCGAGTGCGGTGGCGTCGTGCAGCGCGGAGACCTCGACGGGGCGTTGCAGCAGGTCGGCCTGGGTCTGCATGAGGAGGGCGGAGCGGGTCAGGCCGCCGTCGACGCGCAGCGCGTCGAGCGGGGCACCGAGGTCGGCCGCGGCGGCCTCCGCCAGCTCGACGACCTGGGCCGCCAGTCCCTCGCACAGAGCGCGCACCAGGTGTCCGGGGCCGGTGTCGAGGCCGAGTCCGGTCAGGGAGCCGCGCAGGTCGCCGCGCCACCAGGGGGCGGCCAGCCCGGCGAGGGCGGGGACGAAGGTGACGCCGCCGCTGTCGGGGACGGCGCCGCCGACCGGGTCGAGGTCGGCGGCCGAGGAGATGACGCCGAGGTCGGTGAGCCAGCGCACGGCGGAGGCGGCCGTGTAGACCTGTCCGTCGAGGCAGTAGCCGGTGTCTTCGGCGAGCCGCCAGGCGACGCAGCTGACCAGGCCGGAGGTGCCGCGCCGCGGGGTGCCGCCGGTGTGTGCGAGCAGGAACGCCCCGGTGCCGTAGGTGCACTTGGCGGCGCCGGGGCCGGTGATCCGCTGGGCGAGCAGGGCCGCCTGCTGGTCGACGGCGAGTCCGGTGAGCGGGATCTCGGGGCCGAACGCGCTGGTGGTGCCGACGGGTTGCGCGTTGTCGACCACCTGCGGAAGCCGTTCGTCCGACAGCCCGTACGCATCCAGCGCCCGTGGCGACCACTGGACACGGTCGAGATCGAGCAGCTGGGTGCGGCCGGCGGTGGCCGCGTCGGTGACGAAGGCGCCGGTGAGGCGGTGGACCAGCCAGGCGTCGGAGGTGGTGACGACGCCCTCGCGGGTGAGATGGCGGCGGATCCAGGCCATCTTGGGTGCGGCGAAGTACGGGTCGAGGGGCAGGCCGGTCAGCTGCCGCAGTTCCTCGGCGTGCTCGGCGAGTCCGGCGCAGACGGTCTCGGCGCGCCGGTCCTGCCAGACGAGGGCGTCGGTCAGCGGGCGGCCGGTCACCGGGTCCCAGGCGAGGACGGTCTCGCCCTGGTTGGCCAGGCCCATCGCCACGACGTCCTCGCCCGCCTCGGCGAGTGCGCGGTGACCGGCGTCGAGGACCGAGGCGTACAGCCCGGCCGGATCCACCTCGACCAGGCCGCCGGGCAGGTGCTGGGGCGTCACATCGGCGAACCCGGCGCCGAGGACCCCGCGTTCGGGGCAGACCACCAGCGCCTTGGTGCCGGACGTGCCCTGGTCGACGGCGAGCACCGGCCCCGTCATCGCATCCTCCCGCACGCCCCTTCGAAGATCGGCGCGAACAGCCTGCCGTCGGGCCGTGTCCGGCGTCAAGCCGGGCCGGTTCTCGGCCAACTGCCATTGCAGGTAGTTGAGTTGGCAACAATGGCAAGGCGGAAGTGACACCCCTATAGTGACCGCCGACCCGCAGGAGGCGCTCGACCACCGCCCAGAGGAGGGCTGTTGCTACCGCACCCCGCCACCCCGCCCGTCCGCTCGCGGACCGGGGCGGGTGGCTGATGGCCAGAGAAGGAGCACGCCCCTCCTACGACCCCGCCGGCCACGACGGGGCCTTACGCACCGCCCTCCAGGATCTGCGCACGGGGCGCTGGATGGCGATGCGCGCACTGCTCGCGGACACCACGAGCTGGGGGCAGTGGACCCAGCGCACCCAGGTCCTCGCGACCGCCGCGGCCGGTACCGACGTGGTGCGGGCCTGGCTCACGGAGGAGCCGCACAGCGTGCCGGCCACGGTGATGCACGCCCGGGTCGGCGTGGAGCGGGCCCTCAGGGCACAGCGCGAGGGACACCGCCGTACGCACGAGTTGTGGATCGAGGCGTGGGACGCCGCGCAGTCCGCCACCCAGACCGCCCCCCACGACCCCGTGCCCTGGGTCTGTCTGCTGGCGCTGGCCCAGCTGGATCCGGAGCAGCGCTGGGACGAGCACCGGGCGCCGCCGCCGGAGCCGATGCTGCCGCCGGGCCCATGGGGGCTGCTGGCCGAGGCCGGCAAGCGTGACCCGCACAACCGCGAGGCCCACCACCGGATGCTGCAGTTCCTGTACACGATCGGTTCCTCGGGCCGGCTCGCCGAGGCCGCGGGCTACGCCCAGTGGGCGGCCGGTTCGGCGCCGCCCGGCTCCGCGCTGCACCTGCTGCCGCTGTACGTCCGGGTCGAGCGCTACCGGCGCTCCAGCGGCCACGACGCGGCGCTCGACCTGCACTGGGTGGCGGAGGACGCGACCCGCGAGGCGCGGCGCGCCCTGCACTCCTGGTTCGAGCAGACCCCCCGGGCCGAACGCTCGCTGCTGGACCTCAACCATCTGGCGCACGCCCTGTGGGGTGCCCATCAGTTCCCGGACGCGGCCCGGGTGTTCGACGCGATCGGTCCGTACGTCACGCCGCCGCCGTGGATGTACCGCACCCCGGACCGGGGCCGTGCCGTGGAGGTCTTCCTGCAGGCCAGGGACCGCTGCCGCGCGGCCGTCGAGGGCGCCTGACGCCCGTTCTCCTTCCTCACCCCCGGAGGTTCAGCATGTCCCCCGATCCATCGCCCACGCCCGCCCGGCCGCAGCACGACGAGGAGCGGCGGCTGCGCGAGCTGGGCTACCGCCCGGTGCTGGCCCGCCGCATGGGCGGCTTCGGCAACTTCGCGATCAGCTTCTCGGTGATCTCGATCCTGTCCGGCTGCATGACCCTGTACGGCTTCGGTCTGGGCACCGGCGGGCCCGCCGTGATGCTGTGGGGCTGGGCGGGTGTCGGCCTGTTCGTGCTGTGCGTGGGCCTCGCGCTCGCCGAGGTCACCAGCGCCTATCCGACCTCCGGTGCCCTGTACTACATGGCCGACCGGCTCGGCGGCCGGCGCTGGGGCTGGTACACGGGCTGGCTGAATCTGCTCGGTCTGCTCGGCGCGATCGCCGGAATCGACTACGGCGCCGCCCTGTTCACCGGGGCCTTCGCCAACCTCCAGTGGGGCTTCGAGCCGACACCGGGCAGAACCATGCTGATCTTCTGCGCGATCCTGCTGCTGCACGCCGTGCTGAACCTGTTCGGTGTCCGCCTGGTCAGCCTGCTCAACTCGGTCAGCGTCTGGTGGCACCTGGCCGGTGTCGCGCTCATCGTCGGGGCGCTGGCGATCGTCCCGGACCACCACCAGTCGCCGTCCTTCGTGTTCACCAAGTTCGTCAACGACACCGGCTGGTCGAACCCGCTCTATGTGGCCGCGATCGGCCTGCTGCTCGCCCAGTACACGTTCTCCGGGTACGACGCCTCCGCCCACCTCTCCGAGGAGACCTCCAACGCCTCGGTGTCCGCGGCGAAGGGCATCGTCCGGTCCATCTGGGTGTCGTGGATCGCGGGCTTCGTGCTGCTCGCCGGCCTGACCTTCGCCATCCAGGACTACGACGCCACGCGCACCACCGACACCGGTGTGCCGCCCGCGCAGATCCTGCTCGACGGGCTCGGCACCGACGGCGCGAGCGCGCTGCTGCTCGTCGTGATCGTCGCCCAGCTGTTCTGCGGGAACGCCGAGGTCGCCGCGGCCAGCCGCATGGTGTTCGCGTTCAGCCGGGACGGTGCCATGCCGGGTTCGCACCTGTGGCGCAAGGTGAGCAGCCGCACCCAGACCCCGGTCGCGGCCGTGTGGCTGTCGGTGATCGTCGCGGGCGTCCTGGCCCTGCCGTCCCTGTACTCGGCGACGGCGTACGGCGCGGTCACCGCCATCAACGTCATCGGCATCACCCCCGCCTACGCCATCCCCATCCTGCTCCGGCTGCGCGCGGGCGATCGTTTCCAGCCGGGTCCGTGGCACCTGGGCCGGTGGAGCAGGCCGGTCGGCTGGATCGCCGTGGTGTGGGTGGCCTGTGTGACGGTCCTGTTCTGCCTGCCGCAGTCCTCGCCGGTCACCGTCGACACCATGAACTACGCGGCGGTGGCCCTCGCCGTCGTCCTGGCCCTGGCCAGCATCTGGTGGTACGTCGCCCGCCGTTCGTACGGCACGCCCACCACCGCCGCCTACGGCAGCGACCGCGACCAGGCCGAACTCGCCGAGGGCATCGTCTGAGACGTCCACCCGCCGCACCGGTCCTGGTACGAACTGGTGCGCCGGATACGGCAGGATGAACGATCGCGCCGACCGCCGCTGTCCCGGCGGCGGCGCGATCGCACATTCCGGATATCGAGCAGGTGGCAACGTGACGACACTTCACATCAGGCTCTCCGCAGCAGCTTTGCGCCCCGGAGGTGACCGGTGAACCGCGCGCTGACCCTGGACGACCTCGTCCTCGCCGGCATCGCCGTGGCCGCGGGCCTGGTGCTGGCGTTCCTGTCCCGCACGGTGCTGCGCTGGCTGGCCAAGCACGCCAAGCGGACCAAGTGGAGCGGTGACGACGTCATCGTGGACACGCTGCGCTCCGTCGTCCCCTGGGCGGCGATCGTGGGCGGTCTCGCGGCGGCCGCGGCGGTGCTGCCGCTGACCCACACCGTCCAGCACCACACCAACCAGATCCTCCAGGTGTGGCTGATCTTCGTGGTGACCCTGTCCGCGGCCCGGGTCGTGGCGGGTCTGGTCCGCTCGGTCACCCAGTCCCGCTCGGGCGTGGCGGGTTCGGCCACCATCTTCGTCAACATCACCCGGGTCCTGGTCCTGGCGATCGGCTTCCTGGTGGTGCTGCAGACGCTGGGCATCTCCATAGCGCCCCTGCTCACCGCCCTCGGTGTCGGCGGTCTGGCCGTCGCCCTCGCCCTCCAGGACACCCTCGCCAACCTGTTCGCGGGCATCCACATCCTCGCCTCCAAGACCGTCCAGCCGGGCGACTACATCCGGCTGAGCAGCGGCGAGGAGGGATACGTCGTGGACATCAACTGGCGCCAGACGACGGTCCGCCAGCTGTCCAACAACCTGGTGGTCATCCCCAACGGCCAGCTGGCGAAGACCAACATGACCAACTTCACCCGGCCCGAGCAGCAGTTGACGATCCTGGTGCAGGTGGGCGTGAGCTACGACAGCGATCTGGACCACGTCGAGCGGGTCACGACCGAGGTCATCGCCCAGACCATGACCGAGATCACCGGCGCTCTCCCGGACCACGAGCCCGCGATCCGCTTCCACACCTTCGGGGACTCCCGCATCGGCTTCACGGTGATCCTCGGTGTCGGCGAGTTCAGCGACCAGTACCGGATCAAGCACGAGTTCATCAAGCGTCTGCACCGCCGCTACCGCGAGGAGGGCATCCGCATCCCGGCCCCGACCCGGACGGTGGCGCTGCAGCAGGGCGCGGTGGTGATCCCGCAGCAGCGCAGCGGAGAGGACGCGGTGTCGGGTTCGGCCCTGACCGACTAGGGGCGACGGGCGGCCGTGCGGTACGTGGCGGGGGGGGGGGGGGGGGGGGGGGGCCTTCCCAGGGTGGTCGGGAGGTTTCTACGTTTTCTTTCCCGTT
>NZ_JBWKFN010000018.1:0-191220 GCF_056434245.1 Streptomyces sp. NPDC044064 | reverse complement strand
CCCTCCCCCCCCCCCCCCCCCCCCCCCCCCCCCCCCCCCCCCCCCCCCCCCCCCCCCCCCCCCCCCCCCCCCCCCCCCCCCCCCCCCCCACGGGTGCGTCAGAGCGTCGCCGAGTTCTCGTGCCAGTGGCCGCCGCGTCCGCTGTGCGGGGCCGCGAAGGACGAGCTGACCGGGTTCACCGTCCAGTCGGGGTGGCCGGGCATCCGCGGGGTCTTCGTGCCGTAGAGCCAGTCGCGCAGGAAGCCGGACTGGTCCTGGCCGGTGACCTCAGAGGCGACCGCGATGTGGTCGTCCGTGGCCGCCGAGCAGCGGCGGAAGCGGTCCAGGAAGGTGCGCTCGACGGTGTGGAAGACGTCTTCGCCGACCAGCTCCCGGAAGGCGTACAGGACGAGCACGCCGCCCAGATAGCGCTGGCTGTCGAAGAGGTTCACGGCATTGGGGGCGGCGACCGGGCCCGAGTCGTGGCGCCACTGGTCGCCGCGGGCGTAGGTGTCCTTCATCCGGGCCTCCATCGTGGTGCGAGCCGATCTTCTTCTCCTCCTGGAGCAGGAAGTTCGGCTTGTACAGGGTGAGGGTCTGGGTCTCGAGACCGGTGAAGTCGAAGGCCTTCGGGTCGTCGGAGTTGCACGGCAGCAGGCCCTACGTCTCGAACGGGAAGGCGCCCAGGCGGTCCTCCAGCCAGGTCACCAGGCCGGGGGTGAGGGCGAGGGCCGGTTCCAGGGCGGTGGCGCGGGCGGTGGGGACGACGTCGCGCAGGGGCAGGCCGTGCGGTCCCTCGCGGTCCTTGATCACGTAGTCGCCGACCGTGATCTGGACGAGTTCGGTGGCGATCGGCGCGGCCGAGCAGTACGAGTACGCCGTACGGCCGCCGTCCAGCTCCTCGGTGCCGGTCAGCGTGCCGTTCGCGACGCCGCGCAGCCCGTTCGGAACGGTGATGCGGAAGCTGAAGTCCGCCTTGTCCGAGGGGTGGTCGTTGCACGGGAAGACGGTGTGCGCGGAGTTCGGCTGCGGGCAGACCGCGAAGCCGTCCCCTGTGGGGACCCAGGCGGTGTGCGCGAGGGTGCGGCGCGGGTCGGCGGAGTACTCCACGCGGACGGTCGCGACCGTCTTCTCCGGGAGCGGACGGCCTCGCGGCCGCCGACGCGCACGGAGCGTATGTCGAGGCCGAGGGCGTCGAGGGAGAAGCGGGTCAGCGCCCGGTCCATGCGGATCCGCAGGGTGGCGGTGGCGTCGACCAGCCTGGTCGTGGGGTCGTAGGCCAGGTCGAGGAGGTACGCCGACACGCGGTAGCCGTCGTTGCCGAGGGCCGGGAAGACCGGGTCGCCGAGGGTCTCCGGGCCCGGCTCCCCCGCGGGCCTGCCCGGGGCGGCCTGGGCCGGGGAGCCCAGGGCCGGCGCCGCCGTCGTACCGACCAGGACGGCCGCCGGGGCCGTCACTCGGGTGCGATATCTCATCGTCCGCCTTTGCTCGGGCGGCCGGGGGGTCAGGGCCGGCCGCCGGCCAGTGGGCGATCGCGCATGGTCAGTGAGCGATCTTTTGTCATGACCACAGAGGCGGGCACGCGGTTGTACCCGTACGCCATGTTTTCCGGCCAGGACCCCTGTCGAGCCCGGCCCGATCACGAGATATCTTGATGTCGAGCAATGTTGCAGACGTGGAGCGGAGCACCCGGTGACTGACTCGACCATCTTCTACACCTACACAGACGAGGCCCCGGCCCTGGCGACGCATTCGTTCCTGCCGGTGATCCAGGCGTACGCCTCGCAGGCCGGTGTCGCCGTCGACACCCGGGACATCTCGCTGGCCGGGCGCATCATCGCCGTCTTCCCGGAGTACCTGAACGAGGACCAGCGCATCCCCGACGCGCTGTCCGAGCTGGGCGAGCTGGCCAAGACCCCCGAAGCCAACATCATCAAGCTGCCGAACATCTCGGCGTCGATCCCGCAGCTCAAGGCCGCCGTCGCCGAGCTGCAGGGCAAGGGCTACGCGCTGCCGGACTACCCGGACGACCCGAAGACCGACGAGGAGCGCGAGATCCGCGCCCGCTACGACAAGATCAAGGGTTCCGCCGTGAACCCGGTCCTGCGTGAGGGCAACTCCGACCGCCGCGCCCCCGCCTCGGTCAAGAACTACGCCAAGACCCACCCGCACCGCATGGGCGCCTGGACCTCCGAGTCCAGGACCAACGTGACAACCATGGGCGAGAACGACTTCCGCTCCACCGAGAAGTCCGTGGTGATCTCCGAGGCCGGCTCCCTGAAGATCGAGCTGGTCGGCGAGGACGGCACCACCACCGTGCTGCGCGAGTCCGTACCGGTCAAGAAGGACGAGGTCGTCGACGCCTCCGTCCTGCACGTCGCCGAGCTGAACAAGTTCCTCGCCGCGCAGGTCGCCCGCGCCAAGGAGGAGGGTGTCCTCTTCTCCGTGCACCTGAAGGCCACGATGATGAAGGTCTCCGACCCGATCATCTTCGGTCACGTCGTGCGCGCCTTCTTCCCGAAGACGTTCGCGAAATACGGCGCGACGCTCACCGCGGCCGGCCTGTCCCCGAACGACGGTCTGGGCGGCATCCTCAAGGGCCTGGAGAACCTGCCCGAGGGCGCCGAGATCAAGGCCTCCTTCGACGCCGAGCTGACCGAGGGCCCGGCCCTCGCCATGGTCGACTCCGACAAGGGCATCACCAACCTGCACGTGCCCTCCGACGTCATCGTCGACGCCTCCATGCCGGCGATGATCCGCACCTCCGGCCACATGTGGGGCGCGGACGGTCAGGAGCACGACACCCTCGCGGTGATCCCGGACTCCTCCTACGCCGGTGTCTACCAGGCCGTCATCGACGACTGCCGCGCCCACGGCGCCTACGACCCGTCGACCATGGGCTCGGTCCCGAACGTCGGCCTGATGGCGCAGAAGGCCGAGGAGTACGGCTCCCACGACAAGACCTTCGAGATCGCGGCCGCGGGCACGGTCCGCGTCCTCGACCAGGCCGGCAACGTCCTGATCGAGCAGCCGGTCGGCAAGGGCGACATCTTCCGCGCCTGCCAGACCAAGGACGACCCGATCCGCGACTGGGTCAAGCTGGCCGTCACCCGCGCCCGCGCCACCGGCGACCCGGCCGTGTTCTGGCTGGACGAGGGCCGCGCCCACGACGCCAACCTGATCGCCAAGGTGAAGCAGTACCTGCCGGAGCACGACACCGAGGGCCTGGACATCAAGATCCTGTCCCCGGTCGAGGCCACCAAGCTGTCGGTGGAGCGCATCCGCCGCGGCGAGAACACCATCTCGGTCACCGGCAACGTGCTGCGCGACTACCTGACCGACCTGTTCCCGATCCTGGAGCTGGGCACCAGCGCCAAGATGCTGTCGGTCGTCCCGCTGATGGCGGGCGGCGGCCTGTTCGAGACGGGCGCCGGCGGCTCCGCGCCGAAGCACGTCCAGCAGCTCGTCAAGGAGAACTACCTGCGCTGGGACTCGCTCGGTGAGTTCTTCGCCCTGGTGCCCGCCTTCGAGCAGTACGCGGCCACCACCGGCAACAACCGCGCCCAGGTCCTCGCCGACACCCTCGACCGCGCCACGGCGACCTTCCTCAACGAGGACAAGTCCCCGACCCGTCGCGTCGGCGGCATCGACAACCGCGGCAGCCACTTCTACCTGTCCCTGTACTGGGCGCAGGAGCTGGCCGCGCAGACCGACGACGCCGACCTGGCGAAGGCCTTCGCCGCGTTCGCCGAGAACCTCGCGGCGAACGAGGGGACGATCGTCGCCGAGCTGCTCGCGGTCCAGGGCTCCCCGGCCGACATCGGCGGCTACTACCAGCCGGAGAAGGCCAAGGCGGACGCGGTCATGCGCCCGTCGGTCACCTGGAACGGGGCCCTCGCCTCGCTGAGCTGACGCCCGCGGCGCCCGCGCCGCAGCTGTGAGTGAGCACCCGCCCCGGCCGGTACCCCCGGCCGGGGCGGAGCCATGTCCGGGGTGTGTGAACCCTGCGTGACAGGACCCGCGAGAACCTGTCGGGCGAAGCGCATCCCGGTGAGGATCCTCCCGTCGGCACCAGCTCCCGGCCACGAGAGGCATCCATGACCGAACCGGCCCACTGGGGCGTCAACCTCCCGCTGCCCGCGCACGCCCTGCCCGCGCACCGGCGTACCGTCGAGGCGTTGCCCGATCTCGGTTACACGGACGTGTGGACCGGTGAGGGCGGTGGTGTCGACGCGTTCACGCCGCTCGCCGCGGCGGCGGCGTGGCAGCCCCGGCTGCGGCTGGGGACGGGCGTGGTCCCGGTGTTCACCCGGGGTCCCGGCATCCTCGCCCAGACGGCCGCCGGCCTCGCCGCACTGGCCGAGGGCCGGGTGCTGCTCGGCGTCGGTGCCTCCGTGCCCGCCCACACCACCGCCCTCAACGGCGTCCCGCACGAGCGTCCCCTCACCCGGGTGCGCGACACGGTCCGCTTCCTGAAGCAGGCGCTGCACGGGCAGGACGTCGGTGTCCTCGTGGGCGCCCTACGGCCGAGGATGCGCCAGGTGGCCTACGACGACGCGGACGGAGCCGTGCTCAATCTGCTGACCGAGGAGGACCTGCCGAAGGTCCTCGGTGCACCGCGCCCCGGCAAGGAGACGGTGCTCAAGCTGTTCCTGTGCCCGACGCCGGACGCTGCCCACGCCCGCCGGGCGGGCAGGAACTTCCTCGGCTGGATCCTCAACCAGAAGCCGTACCACGCCTTCCACGAGTGGCTCGGGCGTGGCGAGCTGCTCAAGGAGTCGTACGACCGTTTCCACGCCGGCGACCGCGCGGGCGCCGAAGCCACGCTGCCGCAGGA
Source organism: Streptomyces sp. NPDC044064 (assembly GCF_056434245.1). Lineage (NCBI taxonomy): Bacteria > Bacillati > Actinomycetota > Actinomycetes > Kitasatosporales > Streptomycetaceae > Streptomyces > Streptomyces sp. NPDC044064. The sequence continues at coordinate 186,404 of NZ_JBWKFN010000018.1, read as the reverse complement.
GCTGGTGGACGCCCTGTGGCTGCACGGCGAGCCGGCGGCCGTGCGGGAACGGATCCGCGCTCATCTGCACCCGGCCGTGACCACCGTGGTGCTGTACGTCGCCCCGACGCCGGAACTGTCCCGGCAGCCCGGGCTGTTGCCGGATCTCCTCGCCCGACTGCGGTGATGCGACGTAGGGTTGCGGCAACGTGTCATGTGTGACGTCCTCATGTCACATCTCCTACAGGCCTGTTCGGTCCCGTTCCGCCGGCACCTTGAGCCTGCACCGCCTCGACAACACGCCTGGAGCAGCCCGTGACCGAGTCCGCCCCCTCGTTCGAACTCCGGCCCGGCGCCGCCGAATCGCCCGTGCTGCTGCACGTGCCGCACTCCGCGCGGGCGATCCCGGATGACGTGCGCAAGGGGATCCTCCTCGACGACACGGCGCTCGATCTGGAACTGGACCACATCACCGACGCGCACACCGCCGGGATCGCCGAGCGGGCGGTGGAGCTGGCCGGGCTGACGCCCTGGCGGTTCGTCAACCGGCTGTCGCGGCTGGTCGTGGATCCGGAGCGGTTCCCGGACGAGCGGGAGGAGATGCTCGCCGTCGGCATGGGGGCCGTGTACACGCGGACCACGCACCGGGGCGAGCTGCGGGCCGCGGACACCGATCCCGAGCCCCTGGTCGAGCGGTACTTCCGGCCCTACGCGCGGGCGATGACCGAGGCCGTGGCGGGGCGGCTCGCCGCGACCGGGCGGGCGGTCGTGATCGACGTCCACTCCTACCCGAGCCGGCCGCTGCCGTACGAGCTGCACGGCACGGGTCCGCGGCCGCCCGTGTGCCTGGGCACGGACGCCTTCCATACACCGCCCGAGCTGCGGGAGGCGGCGCGGAAGGCGTTCTCCGCGTGCGGGGACACCGGGCTGGACAGTCCGTTCGGCGGAACCTACGTACCGCTGGAGTACTACGGGCGCGACCAGCGGGTGAGCGCGCTGATGGTGGAGATCCGGCGGGACACCTACATGACCGAGCCGGGCGGGCCGGCCGGACCGGGCCTGGAGGGGCTCGCCGCCGCGCTGGCCGCGCTCGTCGACGCCCTGTAGGCCTCCGGCCGGAGCTCTCCCGCGACCGAGGAGGGCGCCCGCCGGCCGGGCCCGGTGATCCGGTTCAGGCCCTCAGCCACTCCGTGACGATCACCTCGCCGCCGGTCCGCAGCCGCAGGGCGAACGGGCCGGCGGGCGGCTGCTCGCTGGTGAAGCGGCCGAGGGTGTCGACCATGACCGGCCGGGCGGTCTGCGGGCCGCCCAGCACCTCGATGCGCGCCGACTGCGGCGGCAGCACCTGACCGATCAGCCCCTCCCCGGTGACCTCGACGTCGACGGTCAGCCCGCCCGCGCGGAAGGTCAGCATCCGCGGGGCGTCCGGCACTCCCCTCACCGGCAGCGCGTCCACGAGCGAGTCGAAGGTCAGCTCGGCGATCCGGGCGTCCAGGTCGTGCAACGCATACGCCTCGAGCGCCAGTTGGCGCAGCTCGGCGGGGACGGGGTCCAGCACGGCGGCCGCCTGGCGCAGCTCCTCCTCCAGCAGATCGCCGTCGAACCCCGGGTCGTCGAAGTCCTCTTCGGGAAAACCGTTCCCGTGCACGCCGCTCACGCCGCCCCCCGTGCGTCCAGTCGGGCCCGCAGCCGGCGCAGACAGCGCTGGCGCAGGGGCCCGATGCTGCCTACCGCGATACCGAGGGCGGCCGACACCTCCAGATAACTCGGCGGCGGCGAGGCCATCAGCACCCGCAGCAGCTGCCTGCACCGCTCGCCGAGCGCCTCGAACTCCTGCCACAGCCGGCGGATCCGCTCGGCCTGGTCCGCCTCCTCTTCGGCGTCGATCAGCGTCTGCTCGGGCGTCCGCTCCTCGCTCGCCCGGTCCAGCACCTGCGGATCGTCCGTCAGCGTCAGCCGCGTCAGCCCCTTGAGCACCTTCAGGCACTCGTGCCGGGCCGTACTGGCCAGCCAGGCGCCCGCCTTGTCGGGCTCCCGGAGCCGGCCGAGGTGCTGGGCGAAACGGAACCACGTGGTCTGGTAGACCTCGTGCCCGTCCGCGTCCGAGAGCCGGTGTGCGCGCACCACCGACCACACCAGCGGACTCATCCCTTCCACCAGCGCCTTCCAGGCCGCGGCGTCGCCGTCGACGGCAGACCCGACCAGCGCCCCGACCTCTGTACGGTCCACGGCTCCACCCCTCGTGTACGGCACGTCATCGTACGCCGTGGAGCGGAGGGTTCCGGCCCTCATGCGGGCGCGGCCGGGGTCGCGACCTGAACCGGGCGCCAGGTGGGCGGCCGGAGCGCCGGGACGTGCGCCCCGCGCACCTCGGCGGATTCCGTGAGGGAAGCGAGCAGTTGTGCGCGCGCCGCGCGCGGATCGCGCTCCTTGTGAGCCGTCATGTGGGCGGCGACGAGCGCGGCGACGGCCGGGGTGGCGAACGAGGTGCCGCTCCACTGCGCAAGACCGTCGAACATGACCTGGTCGGGCTTGGCCGCGCTGTTCTCGCCCGGCTCGCTCAACACGCCGGTGTGGCGCGGGTACTGGCAGGTGCAGGCGTAGGTGGAGCCGAACCGGCAGGCGTCGTAGGTGGAGTGCTGGTACACGTACGGCACCGGGATGTCGAAGCCGGTGAGGGCACTGGTCAGGCGCTCGCCCGGGGCGTAGACGTGCACCCAGGGGCCGTGGTTGCTGAAGCAGGCGCCCGACTCGCCGTCCCCGCGCAGCGCGCCGACCGACAGCACGCTGTCCGCGTACTCCGGCAGGGCTCCGTAGGCGGCGGGCCAGAACGGGGCGTCGCTGCCGTTGTTGCCCGCGGCGGCCACCAGCAGCGTGCGCTGCTCGCGGAGTTCGTGCATGAACGCCTCGAGACCGATGAGGCTTTCGCCGGACCCGGTGGTGGTGCCCGCGGAGAGGCTGATGATGTCGGGCCAGCCGCCCTCGTCGACGGCCTCGAACAGCTTCGCGCCGAACTCCGACTCCAGCATGGCGCCCACGTCGCTGAGGGTGCCCCGCACGGTGACGTCGGTGTTGGGCGCGACCGCCGCGACGATCCCGGCGATGAACGTGCCGTGGCCGACGTACTGCCGGAGCACTCCGTCGGGGCCGGTCTCGGTCACCTGCGCATCGCCCGTGGTGTGGGCGAGGAGCGGGTAGGACCGGTAGTCGTGCACCAGACCGGTGTCGATGACGAGGACGCCGACGGCGGTGTCCGGGTCGTGGCGGCCCTCCTGGGAGGCCGGGTTGGGCGGCTCGCTGCGCGGCGCGGGCACGGGCTCGTCACCGGGGCAGGCGTTGACCGGGGCGATGTGGATCACGTGGTTGCGGCGGACCAGCCGGCGTCCCTGGCGTCCCTCGGCCTCCCTCAGGGCGCGCAGGGCGTGCGGGACGACGTCGTCGCCCTCGGCGGGGTCGCCGACCCGGATGCGGGTGACGCCGGTGCGGTTGGTGTCCGGACCGGTGCGGCGCACGTGGTCGGGGACCAGGCCCCGGGTGTCGGTGAAGTGCGTGCGGACGGTGTCCTCGACCAGCCGGGCCTCCTCGCCGTCGCGGGCGAGGACGACACCCTTCTCGTAGAGGAAGTGGGCGTCGTCGTCCGGGCCCATGGCCAGCGGAACGTCGGGCATCGAGCGCTGGATGTGGTGGAACTGCTCGTGGAATCGCTGTGGTGCCATGGTGTGTCCTCCCCCTGAGACAGTGCTCCGACAGTCAGAGTCGCCCGTCGACCGATTGATACAGCCCGCAAGTACGCGCGGTACAGCCCGAGGAGACCACGGAGAACCCGTGTGACGAGTTTGCCCAGGCCACTACCATGCGAGGGGTGACAGCGGGAAGCGAGTCGGTTCTTCAGCTGCTGCCGATGGTGTTCGCCGACCCGGGCGAGGCCCGGGCACGCGCGGATCAGGTACTGCACACCGATCCGTCGCCGCTGCACGCCAGCGTCGCGCATCAGGTACTGGGCATCTGGCAGCGGGACTTCGGCGATCTGAAGATCGCCCTGCGGCATCTGCGCCGGGCCCGGAACCTCGCCGCACGCGCCGAGTCGGCCGAGCGGGAGGCGGACGTGCTCGCCACGCTGGGGGTCGCACTGGTGCACGCGGGGCGCACGCGACAGGGACTGGCGTCGTTCGAGCAGGGTGTCGCGCGGGGCAGCGGACACACCAGGGCACGGGTGCTGTACCGGCGGGCCTATGTGTGGTGGGTCCTGGGGCATCACCGGGAGTCCCTGGAGGACGTACGGCGGGCGCTTCCGGTGCTGCGGCACGCGGACGATGGCATCTGGACCGCGCGGGCACTGACCCTGCGGGCCACGGTGCATCTGGCCCAGGGCGCGGTGGACCGGGCGGTCGCGGACTTCACGGCCGCCGAGCGGCTGTGGGAGACCACCGGCCAGGAGCACGACAAGGCGGACGCCGTGGAGAGCCGGGGCCTCGCCGCGTTCCGGTCGGGGGACATCCCGGCGGCGCTGCGGCTGCTGGACGAGGCCGAGGAGCGGTACGGCAAGCTCGGCACGCCCACGTTCATGCTGTCCATCCGGCGCTGCGAGGTGCTGATGGCGGCGGGACTCGCCCCCGAGGCGCTCGCGGAGGCGGACACGGCGATCGCGCTGCTGGACCGGATGGGCGGGCAGTCCACCCGCAAGGCCGAGCTGCTGCTGGCGGCCGCCCGTGCCGCCCGCTCGGCCGGGGACCCGGAAACCGCCATCGCCCGCGCCGCCCATGCCGTACGGCTGTTCGCGGGGCAGCGGCGGACCTGGTGGGAGACGCATGCCCGGCTGGTGCTGATCGAGGCGCGGACGGCCGCCGGGCGTGGCTCGCGGCGAATGGTCGCGGACGCGGCGGCGGTCGCCGAGCGGCTGGCCTCCTTCGGTTCGCCCGCGGCGCCCGAGGCCTCCCTGCTCGCCGGCCGGATCGCCCTCGCACTCGGCCGGACGGACGAGGCGGAGCGGCACCTGGCGGTCGCCGCGCGCAGCCGGCACGCCGGTCCCCCGCCGGCCCGTGTGACGGGCTGGGCCGCGCAGGCGCTGCGGGCCCGGGCGGCCGGTTCCGGGCGCGGCGTGCTGGAGGCCTGCCGGCGCGGCCTGGCCGTCCTCGACGACCACCGGATGACGCTCGGCGCCTCCGAGCTGCGGGCCCGCGCCACCGCCCAGGGCGCCGAACTGGCGGCGCTCGCCCAGGAGGCGAGCCTGGTGAACGGCGGTTCGCGGCGGCTGCTGGAGTGGAGCGAGCGCTGGCGGGCCACCGTGCTGTCCGCACCGCCCGCCCGGCCGCCCGCGGATCCGGTGCTGCTCGGCAGCCTGACCGCCTACCGGGAAATAGCCGCCCGCGCGGGAGAGGCACGCCGGGAGGGCCGTCCGGTCCCGGCCCTGGACCGTGAACAGCGGCGGCTGGAACGGGAGATCCGCTCCCGCACCCACCACATGCGCGGCGACGGCCCGGGCGGGGGCGACCGCTTCGACGCGGGCCGCCTGCTGGACCGGCTGGGCGAGGCGCTGCTGGTCGAACTCGCCGTCGTGGACGGTCAGGTGCACATCCTGCTGTGCGGGCAGGGCCGGGTACGACGGTTCCCGGGCGGCCTGCTCGCGGAGGCGGTGGCCGAGGCCGAGCACGTACAGGCCGGGCTGCGCCGCCTCGCACACCCCGGAGGAGAGGCGCGGCTGCCGCTGGTGGAGGCGGCGGGCCGGCGTCTGCAGGAGCTGCTGCTGGGCGGTGCCGTACCGCACCTCGAGTCCGGGCCGGTGGTGATCGTGCCGCCCGGCGCGCTGCACCGGGTGCCGTGGGCGCTGCTGCCCGCGCTGCGGGAGCGGGTGCTCAGCGTGTCCCCGTCGGCGGGCAGCTGGCTGCGGGCCCGGGAGACCGAGCCGCCGCCCGGCGGCCGGCACGTCCTGGTGCGCGGCCCCGGCCTCGCCACCGGCGGCGCCGAGGTACCCGAACTGGCCGATCGGTACGGCACGGCGACGGTCCTGGAGGGCGAGGCGGCTCAGGTTCCCCAGGTACTGGAGGATCTCGACGGCGCGGCCCTCGCGCACCTGGCCGCGCACGGCACGTTCCGGGCCGACAGCCCCCTGTTCTCGGCCCTCCAGATGGCCGACGGGCCGCTGATCGTGCACGACTTCGAGCGCCTCGCCCGCAGCCCGTACCGGATCATCCTCTCCAGCTGCGACACCGCCCGCCTCGCCTCGGTCGGCGCCGACGAACTCCTCGGCCTGGTGACGGCGTTGCTCCCGCTGGGCACGGCCGGGGTCGTGGCGAGCAGCGCACCCGTCAACGACGCCGCGGTGGTTCCCCTGATGCTCGCCCTCCACAAGGGCCTCGACGCGGGCCTGAGCCTGGCCGAGGCCCTGCGCGACGCCCGCGCCGCCCAGCCCGGCGACCCGGTCCACCAGGCGACGGGGTGGGCGTTCGCGGCCTTCGGGGCGGCATGAGGGCGGTGCGTCGGCGACCGACGGCCTGGGTGAGACAGCGAATCGCTCAGGCGGGCTCCGCCACCGGCAGGTCGCTCAGCCAGGGCAGGGCCCCACGGCCGCTCGTACCGAGCCGCGTGTAGGCGCTGTACAGGTGATTGCCGACGGTCCGGACCGACAGCGTCAGCCTCTCGGCGATCTCCCGGTTACTCAGCCCGGCGGCCGCGAGAGCAACCACCTGCCGCTGCCGGGCCGTCAGCTCCCCGAGCACGAGTCCGGCCAGCGCGGGCGTACACGCGCCCTGGCAGCGGCGGGCCAACGCGACCGCGCGGGTCCGGGACAGGCGGGCGGCGCGCGGGTCACGGTGGGCGCGTACCGCCTGGGCGTGCGCCTCGGCCGCGAACAGCAGGAAGCCGCGGCCTTCGAGCGCCTCGGCGACCCGGTCCAGCGCGGGCCCGTCACCCCGGGCGAGCGCCTCGGCGTGGTGGGCGAACACCCCGTCGTCCGGCAGCCGCCCCGCGACCCGCTCGGGAGCGCCGAGGCGTACGGCGTCGTAGCGGGCGAACACATCGTCCCCGGTGGTCGTGGCAAGGGCGGTCTCGATGTCACCGCGGGCCGCTGCGGCCCACATGCCCGCTCCCGTCATCTCCCCCAACTGGCCTGTGATTAAGTCGAGTTCCGAGACACAGCCGGTGTCCTCCGGAGCCGCCCGGAGCCCTTCCCGTGCCCATGCCGCCGCCTCCCGCAGTTCCCCGCGCAGCCGGGAGTACCGGGCCCGTACGACCGCGTACCCGGCGGGGACGGGCAGTCCCTCGGACAGCAGCCAGTCCCCCACCGGAGTGGGCAGGGCCCGCACGTCCTGCAGCTCCAGCCCGCGTTCCAGTGACGCCTGTTCGGCCTGCAGCGCCGGGCGGCACCGGTCCGGTGTGCGGGCCAGCCGCCTGGCCCGCAGCCGGCCGGCGGTGGCGCGCAGGGCCGGTCCGTGCAGGGGGTGGGCAAGGGTGACGGAGCCCTCGTCGTCCACGTCGATCAGGCCGTTCGACTCCAGACGTTCGAGGACGTCCAGGTCGAGCTCGTCCAGGGCGAGCGGCAGGGGTTCGGCGAAGGCGAGCCGGTCGAGCGTCTCGCGCTCGTCGGTGTCGGGCCGGTCCAGGGCGTGGGCGAGGCGGTCACGGACGCTCGCGGTGACCGGGACCGGGCCGCGCCACGCCCACTCGTCGCCGCCCGGGACCCGGGTCAGGCCGCCGGACTGGCGCAGCGCGCCCAGCAGATCGCGCAGCAGCCGCAGATCGCCCCGGCACGTCCGGTGCAGCCGTCCCATGGTGAGCGGTTCCAGAGCGGCCGGGGCGAGCAGTCGGGCCGTGTCCTCGCGGGGCAGCGGCTCCAGGCTCAGGCGGGGCAGCAGCTCCCCCGTCCACAGCCGGGACACCGCGCCGGGCACCGGCACCTCGTCCGCGGCGGTCACGGCCAGACGGGTGCGTCCGTGCACGGCGAGCTGGTGCAGGAGCGCTGCGGAGGCCTCGTCGAGCAGCTGGGCGTCGTCGACGACAAGGAGCCGTACGCCGGACAGGAGGTGCACCGCGCGGTGCAGCGAGACGGTGTCGGGCAGCAGGTGTGCGAAGGCGGCGAAGCGCAGTCCTCGGGTCTCGGGCGTCCCGGTCACCCGGGCGCAGTCCGTGCCGCGCACTGCCTCCGTGATCAGCCGCGTCTTGCCGCAGCCCACCGGTCCGGTCACCACGATGCCGGGCCGTCCGGCCGCCAGCGACCTGCGCACCAGCTCCAGTTCGTCCTCGCGGCCGGTGAAGGGCCAGGGCAGTTCGAGCGTCTTCGCGCCCTGCTCGTAAGTCGTCACGCTAACTGGAGCGCGACTACTCAGGTTTGATACAGGGCGACTTGAGTAGCCCCCGACTCAGGCGTTCGGCGCCCGGGGGCGGCAGTCTGTCAGTCCAGGCCACAGTCCGGCACCGGGGGAGCGGGTCGAGGGACGTCGCCTTCGGGGGAGGGAGACGTCCCTCGACCACGCTGATACGCCGTTCGCCCCCTTGGGCGGACGGCGTCTGCGGCTGCGCCGGAACCGTGATGTCAGTGGTGGCCGATAGGTTCGCGGTATGAGTTCAGGACTGAGCGTGTATCTGCTGGACGTCGCCGCGACGCGGGCCCTGGTCGGTTCGGGTGACGACCAGCTCCTCCAGGTCGTCCGCGACAGCTTCGGCGACGAACTCGCCCGCGACGACGACTACTTCCGGTACCAGATCGAGCGGGGCGCCCCCACCGCGTACGAGGCGTTGCGGGCCGTCGTGCACGGCGGGCCGTTCAGCGAGGACAAGGAGCACGCCTTCCAGTACGGCTACGCGTACCGGCGGCTCTGCGAGCTGACCGGGTCCTTCCTGCCCAACGACTCCTTCATGCCGTTCCGGGGCGACTGGCTGTCGGTGGTGGACGAGGGCCTCGCCGCGCTGCGTGTGACCGCCGTGTCCGTGGCGTCCTTCAGCTACTCCGATCTGCCCGATCCGCTGCCGTACGCGTACGTTCCGGGATGCGGCGAGTGGACGCCCGGGCAGATAGCCCGGGCGCTGGAGCAGTTCGAGGCCACCAAGGCGGCCGGCCACGCTCCCCCGCTCGAACCCGAGGTCGTCGACGCCGTCATGCAGTGCCTGGGCTGGATGCGGCACGCGGAGTCCCGGCCCGGATTCGGGGTGATCGGGTTCTGCTCCTGACCGGTCTCACGAGGCCACCCGCCCGGCCGGGGAGCCGGCGTCGGGGTGGGCGAGGCCGAGGTGGTCGCGCAGGGTGGTGCCCTCGTACTCGGTGCGGAAGACACCCTGTTCCTGGAGCAGCGGTACGACCTTGTCGGCGAAGGCGTCGAGGCCGCCGGGGGTGATGTGCGGGACGAGGATGAAGCCGTCGGAGGCATCGGCCTGCACGAAGTCGTTGATCGTCCGGGCGACGGTGGCCGGGGCGCCGACGAAGGTCTGCCGGTTGCCGGTGTTGATGACCAGGTCGCGGATGGACCAGCCGTTGGCTGCGGCCAGCTCCCGCCACTCACGGGCGATGGCGATCGGGTCGCGGTACATCCGCACCTGGGCGCGCCCGCGGGAGATGTGCTCCTCGCCGACCAGCGGGTCGACGTCGGGCAGCGGGCCTTCCGGGTCGTAACCCGAGAGGTCACGGTTCCAGACGAACTCCAGGTGCTTGATGGCGGTCGCCCCGCTGACCTGCTGCCGGCGCACCTCGCGGGCGAGTTCCGCGGCCTCCTCGTCGGTGTCGCCGAGGACGAAGGTGGCGGCGGGCAGGATGAGCAGCTGGTCGGGCCTGCGGCCGTACTTGGCGAGACGCCCCTTGACGTCCGTGTAGAAGGCCTGGCCCTCCTTGAGGGTGGCGTACCGGCTGAAGATCGCGTCCGCGCTCGAGGCGGCGAACTCGCGCCCCTCGTCGGACTCGCCGGCCTGGAAGATCACCGGACGGCCCTGCGGGGAGCGGGGAACGTTGAAGCGGCCGTGGATGTCGAAGTGCTGTCCCTGGTGCACGAAGGCACCGGCCTTGGCGTCACTGAGGAAGGTACCGGTGGCCTGGTCGGCGAGGATCTCGTCGCCGCGCCAGGAGTCGAGGAGTTCGTTGGCGGTGGCGAGGAACTCCTGGGCACGGGAGTAGCGCTCCTCCTGCGGGAGGAAGCCGCCACGGCGGAAGTTCTCCCCGGTGAAGGCGTCCCAGGAGGTGACGACGTTCCAGGCGGAGCGGCCGCCGGACAGGTGGTCGAGGCTGGCGAACTGGCGGGCCACCTCGTAGGGCTCGTTGAAGGTGGAGTTGATGGTGCCGGTGAGGCCGAGCCGGTCGGTGACGGCGGCCAGCGCGGCCAGCACGGTGAAGGTGTCGGGGCGGCCGACGACGTCCAGGTCGTAGATCTCGCCGCCCTGTTCGCGCAGCCTGAGTCCCTCGGCGAGGAACAGGAAGTCGAACTTGGCGCGTTCGGCGGTGCGGGCGAAGTGGGCGAAGGAACTGAACTCGATGTGGCTGCCGGCGGCCGGGTCGCTCCACACGGTGGTGTTGTTGACGCCGGGGAAGTGGGCGGCCAGGTGGATCTGCTTCAGCGGCTTGCTCATGGCGGTGCGTTCCTCCGGCTCAGGCGACGGCGTAGCGGTTGGCGGGGCGGGCGAGCCCGAGCAGGCCGCGCAGGGTGCCGGCCTCGTAGGCGTGCCGGAACAGGCCTCGGCGCTGCAGTTCGGGCACGAGTGACCGGGTGATCCGGGGCAGGTCGTGGCCGAGTACGGCGGGCCGCAGCCGGAATCCGGTCAGGCCGCTCTCCCCCAGTTCCGCCAGCAGGTCGGCGAGTTGGGCGGGGGTGCCGGCGAAGATCCGGGTGTCGCTGGTGTACGGCTCCCCCGCGAGCGCGTCGAGGCGCTCGCGGCGGGCCGTGGCCGCGGCCGGGTCGTCGTCGAGGAGGACGACGAGGTCGCCGAAGACGTGCAGGGTCTGCTCGGCGCGGCCTGCCGCGGCCTGCTCGGCGCGTATCTCGGCGACGATCGCGCGGGCCTGGTCGGAGTCGTGCGGGGTGACGTAGCCGATGTCGGCCTGGCGGGCGACGAGCCGGTACGGAATGGTGTCGTGGGCCAGGGCGGTGACGACCGGCTGTCCCTGGGGCGGGCGGGGCGTGATGGAGGGGCCCTTGACGCTGAAGTGGCGGCCCTCGAAGTCGATGTAGTGCAGCTTGTCCCGGTCGATGAAGCGGCCCGTGGCCGCGTCCCGGATCTCCGCGTCGTCCTCCCAGCTGTCCCAGAGCCGGCGTACCACCTCCACGTGGTCGCCGGCCTCGTCGAACAGCTCGGTGACCAGCTCCTGGGCGGACGAGCTGTCGTAGGCGTCGATCAGGGGGATGGTGCGGCGGCCGAAGTGGGCGGCCTCGTTCGGCCGGGCGGTGATCTGCACACGCAGTCCGGCGCGGCCGCCGCTCACATGGTCGAGGGTGGCGATCGCCTTGGAGATGTGGAACGGCTCCGTGTGCGTGGCCACCACCGTCGGCACCACGCCTATGTGCCGGGTCAGCGGGGCGACCCGGGAGGCGATCAGCACGGCGTCCAGCCGGCCGCGGACCTGGTCGGTGCGCTCGTCCGGTTCCAGAAGGCCGGAGGACTGCGGGCCGAGGCCGTCCTCGATGGTCACGAAGTCGAGCAGGCCGCGCTCGGCCTCGGTGACCAGGTCGGCCCAGTAACCGGCGGTGAACAGGTCCCGGGGCCGGGCCACCGGCTCGCGCCAGGAGGCCGGATGCCAGCCCGTGCCGTCCAGGGCGACGGCGAGATGCAGGGAAGGGGAGGGAGTTGAGGACACGTGGGTGCCTTCCTGGATGTCCGTACCGGATCTGCGTACGAGAACACCGGCTCGCGGCAGCGGGACGTCGGCGGCGGGCGAGCGCGGCAGGGTGAAACCCGGGCGTGGGTCCGAGTGGACCGCTGCGGCCGGGGAGAAGTCAGGGGCGACAGAGTGCGCCGGCCACGCGCTGGAGGTCTATGTGCGGCCGGGAGTGCAGGCGGACGGAGCGGTACGGCTGCGGGACGCGCAGCGGGAGTACCCGGGACACGGCCCACACCTCCGTCCGTCCGGCACGGCGGGCCTGGTCGGCGTCCGCCTGGCGGATCTCGTCATGAGCCGGAACACCCGGGTGACCCCGGATGTTCCCGGCGACCGGTCAGGAGTTGTCCAGCGGCAGTCCCGGCGGGTTGACCTCCGCCTTGTCCACGGCCTCGTTCGAGAGGTTGTACGCGGCCAGCCACTTGCCGTACTGCCCGCTCCTGATCAGATGGTCGATGGCGTCGGCGAGCGGCCGGGCCAGCCCGCTGTCCTTCTTCGTGGTCGCGGCGATCAGCCCCTGCAGACCGGCCCCGGCACCGGAGTAGGTGCCCGCGCTGCGGGTCGGGTCGGGCGACTTGGCGGTCTGGGTGACGTGGTAGGCGACACCGGGGTTGGCGGAGAAGTAGGCGTCGATCTTGCCGCCGGTCAGCGCCAGGTACGTGGCGTTCTTGCCGGCGTAGTGCTTGACCGTGAGGTTCTTGCCCTCCTTCTTCAGCTTCGCCTGGAACTCCAGGAGGATCTTCTCCTGGTTGGTGCCGTTGTCGACGGCGACCGTCTTCCCGGCGAGGTTCTCGTAGTCGCCGTCGAAGTTCCAGGTGCTCTTCTTCAGCACCTCGAAGCCCACGTTGTCCTTGCGGTAGGAGGCGAAGTCGTACTTCTTCTTGCGTTCCTCGGTGTCGGTGATGTTGGCGAAGCCGACGTCGGCCTTGCCGCTGTCGATGCCGACGAACATGTTCTCCCAGGTGGCGTTGGACAGTTGGGGCTTCAGTCCGAGGACGGCGGCGACCAGACGGCCGAAGTCGGGCTCGGCGCCGGTGAGCGTCTTCTGGTCGCTGCCGACGTAGGCCAGTGGCGGGAAGCCGTCGGGCAGAGCCCCCACGACGATCTTCAGGGTCCCGCTCTTCCGGACGGAGGCGGGCAGTTCGGCGCTGATGGACTTCACCTCTGAGACCTTCAGCTCGGTCTGCCTGGCCGCGCCGTTGGACACCCGGCCCACGGTCACCGTGCCGGCCGGGTCGGTCGTCGTGGCGGCCTCGCTGTCGCCCCCGCAGGCGGCGAGTCCACCGGCGAGGGCGGCGAGAGCGGTCGCCGCGGTGAGGCCGCGTGTCAGGCTGCGTCGGGAGAACTGGGTGGGCATGGCTGTCCTTGTCGTTCGGTGGTGAGGGTGCAACAGGGGTGAAGCGGGAGGGGAGGGAGGTCAGAGGACCTTGCTCAGGAAGTCCCGGGTCCGCTCGTGCCGTGGGCGGTCCAGCACCTCGGCCGGCGGGCCCTGTTCGACGATCCTTCCGCCGTCGATGAAGACGATCCGGTCGGCGACCTCGCGGGCGAAGCCGATCTCGTGGGTGACGATGACGAGGGTGGTGCCGCTGCTCGCCAGGTCCTTGATCACGGAGAGGACCTCGCCGACGAGTTCGGGGTCGAGCGCCGAGGTCGGCTCGTCGAAGAGGATGATGCCGGGCCGCAGGGCGAGGGCGCGGGCGATGGCGACGCGCTGCTGCTGGCCGCCGGACAGCTGCCGCGGGTAGGCGCCGGTCCGGTCGCCGAGGCCGACCCGGGTGAGCAGTTCGCGCGCCAGCTCCTGCGCCTCGGGCCTGGTCAGTCTTCCGGTGGCGACGGGGGCGGCCGCGACGTTGTCGAGGACGGTCAGATGCGGGAAGAGGTTGAAGTTCTGGAAGACGAAGCCGATACGGCTGCGCTGGGCCAGGATCGCGCGCTCACTCAGCTCCCTCAGCCGGCCCCCGCTGCCGCGCCTGACGCCGATCAGCTCGCCACCGACGCTGACGTGCCCGATCTCGGGCTTCTCCAGATGGTTGACGACCCTCAGCAGCGTGGACTTGCCGGAGCCGGAGGGGCCGAGGACGACGGTGACCTCGCCGGGGCGCACGGTCAGGTCGATGCCGTCGAGGACGCGGTGGGCGCCGTACCACTTGTGGACGTCGTGGATCTCCAGCGCGGCCGGGGCCGGCTGCGGGGTCCGGGTGGTGGTCATACGGCGGCCTCCCGGCGCAGCCGGGCCCTCAGGTCGGCGAGGCCGGTGCGCGCCTTCTGCAGCGGGGTCGGCGGCAGGCCGCGGGTGGCGCCGCGGGCGAAGTACCGCTCGACGTAGAACTGGACGACGGACACGACGCTGGTCAGGAGCAGATACCAGACGGTGGCGACGAGCAGCAGCGGCACGATGTCGCCCGGGTAGGTGCTGCCCATGGTCTGCACCGAGCCGAACAGGTCGAGCAGGGAGACGTAGAACACCAGGGACGTGCTCTTGATCAGGCCGATGAGCTGGTTGACGTAGTTCGGGGTGATGGACCTCAGGGCCTGGGGGAAGACGATGCGGGTGAACTGGTAGCCCCTCGGCAGTCCGAGCGCGGCCGCCGCCTCGTGCTGGCCCTGGTCCACCGAGAGGATGCCGCCGCGTACGACCTCGGCCGCGTAGGCCGCCTCATTGAGGCTCAGGCCGACGACGGCGACCGTCAGGTCGGTGGCCAGCCTGGACTCGTCGAAGGTGAAGAAGGCCGGCCCGAAGGGGATGCCGAGGCTCAACGTCTTGTACAGCGCACTGAAGTTGTAGAGGAAGATCAGGACGACGATCAGCGGTACCGAGCGGAACAGCCAGGTGTAGGTCCAGCTCACCGCCCGCAGCACCGGGCTGCCGGAGAGCCGGCCGAGGGCCAGCAGGACGCCCCCGAGCAGGCCGAACACGGCGCTGAGCGCGGCGACTTCGAGGGTGATGCCCAGACCGTCGAGGATGACGGGGCGCAGGAACCAGTAGCGGAAGCGGTCCCACTGGTAGAAGGGGTTCGTGGCCAGTCCGTGCACGATCTGCGCGACGAACACGAGGACGACGGCGGTGACGATCCACCGGCCGGGCCGACGCAGCGGCTGAACTCGTTGTGCTGTCAGACTCTTTGATGGTGTGTCGGCTGGTCGGGCCCCGGCGAGGGACACGGCGGCGCCTGGGGGTTCACTCATGGCGGGCTCCGGCGGGAGTCGGACACCCCGGGATCACGGCGGGCCAGGAATGGGCTACGACGGCGCTACGGCACGAGGTGGCACACGGGAACGCACGGGAACCGGGGGCTGGGCGGACGACGGCACACCGCACCGGGGTGTGCGTCAGGAACGCGGGGGCTGGGAAGCGCTGAGCCGGGAAGGGCGGGGCTGGGAAGTGAGGTCAGCCCCGACAGCGGGCACGGCTGCCCGACGCGGTACACAGTGCGCTGTTGACGCGGAGGAGATCGACGGCGCGATCGGCGACGAGGAGCCCGGCGTACGGCGGTACGCAGCTCTGGGCACGGCCCGCGGCCGTCCGGAGAGCTGCGTACATGGCGTCACCTGTCACTGTTCCGGCCCCGCGGGGCCCTCGCGCTTACCGAAGTCGTCGTCCGGTCCGGTCGTCACCTGGGGCACCCCACCGCGATGCGAGGGTTGCCGGTCAGCCAGCCAGGGCTTGGCGCTGACGCTCATGACCGTTCTGTGCGGCAAGTAAAGGCAGTTGGCCGTTCGCATGTCAACGGCTGTCCGAGTAATGGACCCGCCCGACCTGCTCTCACCTGCTGGAAGTGCCCGAGGCGTCCGCGGCGTGACCCCTCCAGTCCAGGATCTGGACGGCGGCTCCGGCGGCTTCCAGCCCCCGGCAGTGCCCGTGGTGGCGGCGGGCGATCCCGTCGAGGTCCAGGTGGGCACCGAAGGCGGGGTGGGCGGCCAGGCGGCGGGCGTGACCCCAGAGCGCCTGGTGGTCTGCGATGCGGTGCACGGCGGAGGCGTCGAGGTGGCAGCGGTGCACGGTGTCCAGCTGCACCAGCGTCACCCACAACTCGACGTCCGCTGCGGTGAGTCGGCCATCGACGAGGTACTCCTCGCCCTCCAGGTACCGCTCGATCCGGCCCAGCGTGTCCAGCAGCAGATCGAGCGCGGCCGCCCGCTCTGCGGGATCGGCGTCGGCCCGTCCGGCGCGCTGCGCGGCCTCCTCGATCCCCTCGGCGCAGAGCCGTTCGACGGCTTCGATCTGGCTCTCCGTGCCGCACGGGTACAGGCTGGGGCGCCCGTTGCGGGGGAAGCGGTCCAGGTCGCGCAGGATGTCGGCGCTGTGGGTGCTGACGATGCGCCCGGACCAGTCGTCGCTGAGCACCGGCGCGAGCGCCGGTCCGGTGTAGTGGTGGGCGCTCGCCTCGTACAGCGGGCGCAGGGCGGAGTGGCCGCCGCCGGGACGGTCGGGGACGGCGGGCAGGAAGGCCACCGGACAGCTGCCGTCGAGGCCGAGGAGGCTGTGCCCGATGGCGAGGCGAAGTCCGTCGGGACAGGCGGTGGACAGATGGAGCCGGTAGCGGTGGGGCACGGCGTAGTGGCCGCTGCGCGCGTCCCGGCCGATCCGGCCCCGGAAGGCGGGGGCGGCGCGGTGCGCGGTCGGGACGGCGGCGAGCGGAGTGATGGACATGCGTCTCCCCTGGGGCGGGCGCGCGGACGTACGCGCGGCGGAAGCGTCGTCGGTCGGTGGGTGCGGAGGGGCGGTCGCGGGCCCGGTGCGGTGCGGTCGGCGGGCCCGGTTCGGTGCGGTCGGTCGGCGGGCCCGCTGAGCCATGACGGCCTGCCTCGGCCCCGCAGGCTCAACCCCGCAGGCTCAACCCCGCAGACTCAGCCCCGAGGACTGATGGCGCTGCAGACGCGCAGCAGGTCGATGTGCAGGCGGGAGGTGAGAAGTGGTGCGTACAACGGCGTACGGCCCGCTCGGCCGACCACCGTCCGGAGGCGCACCATGTTTCCCTACCTGTTCACTAGGATTCCCTCCCCTGGAGTGTCGATCCGCCGTCGTACGACGTCAAGGGGGCGTCCACGCCTGGGACTCCGGGCGGGTGACGAGGGCGGTGCGGGGGACTCCTCAGGGAGTGCAACATGTGACATAGTACTGATGTGGCGAAGCGACTGACCTGCGATGTCGTGGTCGTCGGAGCCGGAATGGTGGGCGCGGCCTGTGCGCTGTACGCCGCGCGGACCGGCCTCGACGTGACGGTGGTGGACCGCGGCCCGGTGGCCGGCGGCACCACCGGTGCCGGCGAGGGCAACCTGCTGGTCTCAGACAAGGAGCCGGGCCCCGAGCTGGAACTCGCCCTGCTGTCGGCCCGCTTGTGGGCCGAGCTGGCCGGGGAACTGGGGGCGTCGGTCGAGTACGAGCCCAAGGGCGGTGTGGTGGTCGCCTCGACGCCCGGGGCACTCGGTGCGCTGGCGGACTTCGCCGCGGGCCAGCGCGCCGCCGGTGTCACGGCCGAGCCCGTGGACCCGGCCGGACTCCACGCTCTTGAACCTCACTTGGCGCCCGGCATGGCGGGTGGCGTCCACTATCCGCAGGACGCACAGGTCATGCCCGCGCTGGCCGCCGCCCACCTGATCCGCGCCTCCGGCGCCCGCCTGCTCACCGGGTGGACCGTGACCGGGGTGCTGCGCGCGGCGGGCGGGTCGGTGCTCGGCGTCCGTACCGACCAGGGCGACATCCACGCCCCGGCGGTGGTGAACGCGGCCGGGACCTGGGGCGGCGATCTCGCCGCACTGGCGGGCGTGCACCTGCCGGTTCTCCCCCGCCGCGGCTTCGTCCTGGTCACCGAGCCGCTGCCGCGCATGGTCCGGCACAAGGTGTACGCAGCGGACTACGTGGCGGACGTGGCGAGCGACTCGGCCGCGCTCAGGACCTCGCCGGTCGTCGAGGGCACGGCCGCCGGTCCGGTCCTGATCGGCGCCACCCGTGAACGGGTGGGATTCGACCGCTCGTTGTCCCTTCCGGCGGTACGGGCGCTGGCGGCCGGTGCGATCGGACTGTTCCCCTTCCTGGAGCGGGTGTGCGCCCTGCGGACGTACGCGGGATTCCGGCCCTACCTGCCCGACCACCTCCCGGCGATCGGCCCCGACGCCCGGCTGCCCGGCCTGTACCACGCCTGCGGCCACGAGGGCGCGGGCATCGGACTGGCCACCGGCACCGGGCAGTCGATCGCCCGGGCACTGACCGGGAAGACGCCGCACCTGGATCTCGCGCCCTTCCGTCCGGAGCGGTTCGAGGCGGCCGCCACCCCTGGAACGAACGGAGACGACACCCCATGAATCCGAGGGAGTTGGCCCGCGCCCGGCCGGGCGCCCCGTTCAGCGTCACCTTCGACGGCAGGCCCCTCGAGGCGCTGCCCGGCCAGACGGTCGCGGCCGCGCTGTGGGCGGCCGGTGTGACCGCCTGGCGCAGCACGCGTGAAGCGGGCCGGCCGCGCGGGGTGTTCTGCGGGATCGGGGTGTGCTTCGACTGCCTTGTGACCGTCAACGGCCTGGCGAACAGGCGGGCTTGCCTGCTCCCGGTACGGCCGGGTGATGTGATCCGCACACAGGAGGGGACGGGCCCGGACGATGACTGAGCGACCGCATCTCGCCGTCGTCGGGGCGGGCCCCGCGGGGCTGGCCGGAGCGCTGGCCGCGGCCGCGCGCGGCGTGCGCGTGACCCTCCTGGACGCGGCCGAACAGGCGGGCGGGCAGTTCTACCGGCAGCCCGCAGCCGCACTCGGCGCCCGCCGCCCCCAGGCCCTGCACCACCAGTGGCGCACCTGGGAACGACTGCGGGACGGACTCGACCGGCAGATTGCCGCCGGTCGGATCACACACCTGACGGATCACCATGTCTGGTGCGTGGAGGGCGAGTCCGGGGACTTCGCGGTGCACGCGCTGCGCGGTCCCGCGCAGGAGGAGGGTGTCACCGTCCGCGCGGACGCCGTCCTGCTCGCCACCGGCGGCTACGAGCGGGTGCTGCCCTTCCCGGGGTGGACGCTCCCCGGAGTCGTCACCGCGGGCGGCGCGCAGGCCATGCTCAAGGGCGGCCTCGTGCTGCCGGGCCGTACGGCCGTGGTCGCCGGGACCGGGCCGCTGCTGCTGCCCGTGGCCACGGGGCTCGCGGCGGCGGGCGCCCGCGTGGCCGCGCTGGTCGAGTCCGCCGACCCGAAGGCCCTGCTGCGGCGGGCCCCGGCACTCGTCGCGCAGCCCGGCAAGCTCGCCGAAGGCGCCTGGTACGGCGGCCGGTTGGTACGGCACGGTGTCCGTACCCTGCCCCGGCACACCGTCGTGGAGGCGCACGGCACCGACCGGCTGGAGGCGGTCGGCATCGGTGCGCTCGACCGGGACGGACGGCTCAGGCCGGGCAGCGTCCGCCGCATCCCCTGCGACACCCTCGCGGTGGGGCACGGCATGCTGCCGCACACCGACCTCGCCGAGACCCTGGGCTGCACGCTGTCCGGTACGGACGTCCGGGTCGACGACGAGCAGCGCACCGACGTACCGGGCGTCTGGGCGGCCGGAGAGACCACCGGGATCGGCGGCGCCGCCCTCTCGCTCGCCGAGGGACACATCGCCGGCCGCTCCGCCGCCGCCCGGCTGCACGGCACCACGCCCGATCCGCGCCGTTGGGCCGCGGCCGCTCGCGCCCGCACTCGGCTGCGGGAATTCTTCGCGGTGCTCGACACGGTGTACGCCCCGCCCGCCGACTGGGCCGGCCGGATCACCGACGACACGGTGGTGTGCCGCTGCGAGGAGGTCACCGCCGGGCAGGTCCGTACGGCCGTGGGCACGCTCGGAGCCGGGGACCTGCGCACCGTGAAGCTGCTCACCCGGGCCGGGATGGGCTGGTGCCAGGGCCGGATGTGCGGGCCCGCAGTGGCCGGGCTGACCGGATGCCCGCTCGCGCCGGGGCGCCGGCCGTTCGCCCGGCCGGTGCCGCTCGGGGTGCTGGCGAACCTGCCCGAGCGCGAGACCGACTGACCGGCGCACCGACTGACCGGTGCCGGAGGCATGCACACACCTACGAAGCTCAGTAATATGTCACACTCTATTGGATTGGGGACCACTCATGACCCTTCCGGAGAACCGCCCCTGGCGCGGTGTCCTCGTCGCCACCGCGCTCCCGCTGTGCGCCGACCTCTCGGTGGACCACGACCGGTATGCCGAGCACTGCGCCTGGCTGGTGGAGAACGGCTGCGACGGCGTCGTACCGAACGGCTCCCTCGGTGAGTACCAGGTGCTCACACCCGAGGAGCGCGCCCGGGTGGTGGAGACGGCCGTGGCCGCGATCGGCGGCGAGCGGGTGATGCCGGGCGTCGCGGCGTACGGCGCCGCCGAGGCGCGGCGCTGGGCCGAACAGGCGGCCGAGGCCGGCTGCGCGTCCGTGATGCTGCTGCCGCCCAACGCCTACCGCGCCGACGACCGGTCCGTGCTCGCCCACTACGCGGAGGTCGCGAGGGCGGGCGTCCCGGTGGTGGCGTACAACAACCCGATCGACACCAAGGTCGACCTCGTGCCCGAACTCCTCGCCCGGCTGCACGGCGAGGGCCACATCCACGGCGTCAAGGAGTTCTCCGGCGATGTCCGCCGCGCCTACCGGATCGCCGAACTCGCCCCCGAACTCGACCTGTTGATCGGCGCCGACGACGTCCTGCTGGAGCTGGCGGTGGCCGGAGCCAAGGGCTGGGTGGCCGGTTACCCCAACGCACTGCCCCGGGCCTCGGTCGAGCTGTACCGCGCCGCCGTGGCCGGGGACCTCACCACCGCGCTCCCCCTGTACCGGCAGCTGCACCCGCTGCTGCGCTGGGACTCCCGGGTGGAGTTCGTACAGGCCATCAAGCTGTCCATGGACGTGGTCGGCCGCTACGGCGGCCCGGTGCGCCCGCCCCGCGTCCCGCTGCTTCCCGAGCAGGAGGCAGCGGTCCGCGCGGCCACGGAGAAGGCGGCGGCCTCGGGGCTCGCGTGACCGACGGCAGGAAGGAAGGATCGCGAACCGACCACGGGAAGGAAACCGGAGATGCGCAGCAAGCTCGTCCTGCACGCCGTCGACTCGCACACCGAGGGCATGCCGACCCGGGTGATCACCGGCGGGATCGGCACCGTACCCGGTGCGACGATGAACGAGCGGCGGCTGTACTTCCGTGAACACCGGGACCCCGTCAAGCAGTTGCTGATGAACGAGCCGCGCGGGCACTCGGCGATGAGCGGCGCGATCCTGCAGCCGCCGAGCCGCCCCGACTGCGACTGGGGCGTGATCTACATCGAGGTCTCGGGCTATCTGCCGATGTGCGGGCACGGCACGATCGGCGTGGCGACGGTGCTGGTCGAGACGGGCATGGTGGAGGTCGTGGAGCCGGTGACGACCATCCGTCTGGACACCCCGGCGGGAGTCGTGGTCGCCGAGGTCGCGGTGGAGAACGGCGCGGCCACCGCCGTCACCCTCCGCAACGTGCCGTCCTTCAGCGCCGGGCTGGACCGCAAGGCGGTGCTCGCCGACGGGCGGACGGTGACGTACGACCTCGCCTACGGCGGCAACTTCTACGCCATCCTGCCGCTGGAGGAGTTCGGCCTGCCCTTCGAGCGGGCCCGCAAGGACGACATCCTCGCCGCCGGGCTTGCGCTGATGGAGGCGATCAACGGCGAGGAGGAGCCGGTCCACCCGGAGGACCCGTCCATCCGCGGCTGCCACCACGTCCACCTGTACGCGCCCGGCGCCACCGCCCGCCACTCCCGGCACGCGATGGCCATCCACCCCGGCTGGTTCGACCGCTCGCCCTGCGGCACGGGGACGAGCGCGCGCATGGCACAACTGCACGCGCGGGGCGAACTCCCGTTGCACACCGAGTTCGTGAACGAGTCCTTCATCGGCACCCGGTTCACCGGCCGGCTGCTGGGCACGACCGAGGTCGCCGGCATCCCCGCCGTCCTGCCGAGCTTCACCGGGCGGGCCTGGATCACCGGCACGGCCCAGTACCTGCTCGACCCGACCGACCCGTTCCCGGAGGGGTTCGTCCTCTAGCCACCGACTAGAATTCGATGATGCGTGACATGGCACAGAAACCGCAGGACGCGGACGCACCCGTACTCCCCCGGCTGGGCGGCCGGCGGAGCAGTTTCCGCGAGCGGGTCGCCGACGCGCTGCGGGCCGCGCTGATCGCGGGCGAACTCCGGCCGGGCGAGGTCTACTCGGCGCCGTCGCTCGCGGCCCGCTTCGGCGTGTCCGCGACGCCGGTGCGGGAGGCGATGCTCGACCTGGCCAAGGAGGGCCTGGTCGACACGGTGCCCAACAAGGGCTTCCGGGTCACCGCGGTCTCCGACCGGCAACTGGACGAGTACACGCAGATCCGCGCCCTGATCGAGATCCCCACCGTGGTGGACCTGGCCCGCACGGCCGACGGGGTCTCCCTGGAGGCGCTGCGCCCGGCGGCCCGGGAGATCGTCGCCGCCGCCGCGGCCGGCGACCTGATCGCCTACGTCGAGGCCGACACCCGCTTCCACCTCGGCCTCCTCGCCCTGGCCGGCAACACCCACCTGGTCGAGGTCGTCGCCGACCTGCGTAAGCGCTCCCGCCTCTACGGCCTCACCGCCCTGGTCGAGGCGGGCCGCCTGCTCGCCTCGGCCGAGGAGCACCTGGAACTCCTGGACGCCCTGCTGGAGCGCGACGAGAAGGCCGTACTGGAGGTCATGACCCGGCATCTGGGGCATGTGCGCAGCTTGTGGGCGGCGCGGGACTAGGACTTGTCCGGGCAGTCCTGCGACCGCCTGTTGCACGCCCGTTCGGGCGATGCGGTGCCTGAGGCGGGCGTGCCCCGATCCCGGTGCCCCGGTGTGCGGTGATGCTGGGTCGCGTCCGTCGAGCGCATGACCGCCAGGAGGGCGACAGCCGTGTCCCAGGACGAGGAATCTCTGCCGGCCATCGCCGGTCCCCCGCAGTTCGCCGTCCGGGCGAGGACCAAGCCCGGCGGCGATGTGTGGTTCACCATCGGCCAGGGGTGGGAGTTCCGCGCCGATGACGGTGTCGCGTACCGGCTCCGGTTCACGATGACGCCGGTGAACTGGGACGGGGAGCTGGCCCTGATGCCGATTCCGGATCGGGCGGAGGGAAGCCGGTGAGCGCTCAGGAGGCGACACGGACGAAGACCCCCACGACACTCGAGGACGTCGACGGGGTCCTGGACTTCCTCTGGCTCGAGCTGACGAACCGCTGCAATCTGCGGTGCGTCCACTGCTACACGGACTCGCATCCGCTCAGCGGCGACCGGGACGTGCTGACCACCGAGGACTACGGATCGGTACTGGACCAGGCCTACGAACTGGGCTGCCGCCGGATCCAGCTGATCGGCGGCGAGCCCCAGCTGCACCCGGACTTCGACGAGCTGCTGCGCCGTGGCGTGGACACGGGTTTCGACTTCGTGGAGGTGTTCACCAACCTCACCCGGCTGGACGAGGAGACGCTCACGTTCTCGGCGGAGAACGCCGTGCACTTCGCGACCTCGGTCTACTCCGACGACCCCGCTGTGCACGATGCCGTCACCACCGTGCGCGGCAGTCACCGGCGTACCGTTGCCAACCTCCGCCGGCTCGTCGAGAAGGGGGTGCCGACGCGGGTGGGCGTCATCGCGGTCAAGGGTGACACCGAGGCCGCGGAACGCACCCGGCGGTTCCTGCTCGACCTCGGGGTGGACGGCTCAGTACGGACCTCGGAGGTACGGGAGTTCGGCCGGGGGCAGGACCTGCTCGGACAGAGTGCGAGCCTGTCGGGCCTGTGCGGGCACTGCTGGAACGGCAACCTCGCCGTCGCGCCGGACGGCAAGGTCTTCCCGTGCGTGATGTCCCGCGACTGGGCTGTCGGTGACGTCCTCGAGCAGACGCTGGAGGAGATCCTGCGCGGGGACGAGCTCGCGCAGATCCGCCGCGAGATCCACGACACGGTCTGGCAGAAGGAGGCCGACAGCGCACGGTGTCCGCAGTCCTGCCAGCCCGACATCTCCTGTCCGTGCGAACCGCTGCTGTGCACCCAGTCGTGCGATCCCCTGCCGACGATCGCCCGAGCGAAGCAGACGGGACCCCGCTGACCACTCCATGTCCGAAAACCGTCGGAGGCGGTCTGCTCTGTAAGAGCAAACCGCCTCCGACCTGCGACTTCACGTCGGGACGACAGGATTTGAACCTGCGACCCCTTGACCCCCAGTCAAGTGCGCTACCAAGCTGCGCCACGTCCCGATGCGAGTTCACACGGGGCTTTCCGCGTGATCACGCAGGTCAACCCTACCGCACGCGCGCGGGTGCCGGTGTCGTCCCCGCCGCGACGGGCTCCGCCGTTCGGGCGGCGCGACGGACCGGGACCAGGAGGGCGGCGCCGGTCGCGGCCAGGCAGAGGAGGGCGAGCAGGGTCCAGCCGTGGGTGTAGCCGGAGGCCTGGGGCAGGCCGGAGGGCTGCAGGTGGGCGGTGACCAGGACACTGGTGAGGGCCGCGCCGATGGAGCCGCCGATGGTACGGATGTTGGCGTTCATGCCGGTGGCCGCGCCCGTCTGCTCGGGCGGGACACTGCCCACGATCAGGTTGGCCATCGAGGCGTAGGCGAGTCCGATGCCGAGGCCGAACAGGCCCGCGACGACGGCGATCTGCCACTGCGCGTCGTGCCAGAGGGTCAGGAAGCCACAGGCCAGTGCGCCGAGCGCGGCGCCCGCGGTGAGCAACGCCTTGGCTCCGACACGGGGTTCGAGCCGCCCGGACAGGACGCCCGACAGGAACATCGCGACGAGCATCGGCAGCATGAGCAGGCCGGACTTGGTCACGCTCGCTCCGAAGCCGTAGCCGGCCGCGGTCGGTGTCTGGACGAAGCCCGGCAGGAAGGACCAGATCGCATACATGCCCGCGCCGAACAGCAGGGCGGCCGCGTTGGTCGTCCACACCGCGGGCAGGCGCATCACACGCAGGTCGATGAGGGGGGTGCGGGAGCGGGCCTCGGTGGTCAGCCACAGGGCGAACAGCAGGACGGCGGCGGTGAGAAGGCCGAGCACCTTCGGCGAACCCCAACCCCACTGCCCGGCCTGGCTGAGCGGGAGCAGGAGCGCCACCAGCCAGGCGGAGAGCAGCACGGCTCCGAGCCAACTGACCTTCCCCTGGCCCTTTTCGGGCGACTCGGGGATGTAGCGCAGGGCGATCAGAACGGTCGCGGCGACGATGGCCACCGGGATCCAGAACAGCCAGCGGTAGTCGAGGGCGGAGACGATGGGCCCGGCGGCCACCATGCCGACACCGCCGCCCGCGGCGATCACGGCGGACAGGTTGCTGATGCTGCCGCTCACCCGGGACGCGGCGAACTCGTCACGGATGATGCCGAAGGAGAGCGGGAAGAGGGCGCCGCCCACGCCCTGGACGACCCGGGCGACGATCAGCACGCCGATGTTCGGGGCGAGCGCGGCGACGAGACAGCCGGCGAGGACGGCCAGCAGGACCGCGACGAGGGTGCGTTTCTTGCCGACGAGGTCGCCGACGCGGCCGAGGATGGGGGTGAACACCGAGGCGGACAGCAGGTACGCCGTCATCACCCAGGTCGCTGTGGACTGCGAGGTGTGCAGCGCGTGCTGGACGGTCGGCAGGGCCGGCGCGATCAGCGACTGCAGCATGGCGAACACGCCGGCACCGGTCGCCAGGACCGCGAAGGTGAGACGGGTGGACTTGCGGGGCATGGAGAAGCCTCTCCGGATTCGGGACGCGGAGGGTGGACGTCTTGGGGGACGGGCGGTGCGTGACACGCAGGGCCCGTACGAACGAGGTGCGGGAGGCCGGCGCCGGGACGCGTCCGTCCACGGCGAAGCCGCCCCCGCACTGCTAAAGTGGAGGTACCCCTCCACTGTAACGGAGGCCCACCTCCGGTTCAACCGATTCCCTTCCGGGAGGCAGCAGTGACGGCCACGCCGTTCCCCGTCAGCGAGATCGTCGCGACCCGCCGGCCGCACCGAAAGGACGCCGCCCGCAACTACGACGCGCTGCTCGCAGCCGCCCGCGAGGCGTTCGCCGAACACGGCGCGGAGGCCTCCCTGGAGGACATCGCCCGCCGCGCCGGTGTCGGCATCGGCACCCTGTACCGGAACTTCCCCACCCGCCGCGACCTCTTCGAGACCGTCTACGCGGACGAGGTGAACGCCCTGTGCCGGGCGGCCGTCGAGCTGGCGGACCGGGAACCGTGGGACGCCCTGACGGCCTGGCTGGACCGGTTCGCGGGCTACATGGTCACCAAACGCGCGGTCCGCGAGGCCCTGGACGACGAGTCCGACATCTTCATGGCCTGCCGCGAGTCGATGTACTCGGCCGGCGGTCCGCTGCTGGAGCGCGCCCAGAAGGCGGGCGTGGCCCGCGCGGACATGGACTTCGGCGACCTGCTGCGGATGGTCGCCGGCATCACGGCGACGGCGTTCGAGAACGAGGCCCAGCGCGACCGGGTGCTCGCGATCGCCCTGGACGGAGTGCGCACCGGCCGCTGAGGTCAGCCGGTCAGCGAGTGGTCGGGGGCGAGGTACGCCGCGATGCGCTCGGTGATCGTCTGGGCCGTGTTGCCCTCGGGCGCCTTCTTCCCGACGGTCGTCGACACGGCGATGGCCAGCCGCTGAGCCGGCAGGTAGGCCTGCACGGCCGCGAACCCGGCGAACGACGGATTCTGCAGGACCCAGCCGTTCTTGACGCCGACGCCCACCCCGAAGTGGAAGTCCTCGGTCTGCTTGAAGCACACGGTCGCGGGGCAGCTCGTGGTCGGCGCGCCCAGGCCGACGGTGCCGGGGTTCAGCTGCACCTGGTAGGAGCTGTGGGAGAGCAGTTGTCCCGAGCCGATGCCCTGGGCGGAACGGGCCAGGTCACAGATGTCCGTGGTCTGGACGGCGCCGGGCGCGGTGGTCCAGGACGGGTCCCAGTAGGTGGCGTCCTCGTAGGGGCCGCGTTCGTCGTCGTAGGCGTGCAGTACGGGCGCCGGGATCTCGGGCGTGAAGCCGTTGCCGGTCTCGCTGAGCCCGAGGGGGTCCATGACGCGTTGCCGCAGCAGCGTGTCCAGCGGGGTTCCGGTGATCTTCTCCAGGGCGCGGCCGAGCAACACGAAGTTGGCGTGCGAGTAGCTCCAGCCGGTGCCGGGGTCGTACCAGAGAGGATGGCCGAGGGAGAAGGCGACCAGCTCCTGCGGCGTCCAGTGCTGGAACGGGTCCGCGTAGAGCTGCTTCACGAAGGCCGGGTCGGTGACGTAGTCGTGCAGTCCCGAGGTCGAGTCGCCGAGCATCCGCAGGGTGATCCGATCCCCGTGCGGCAGGTCCGGCAGCCAGCGGGAGACCGGGTCGTCCAGGCCGACCCGGTGCTCGTCGACGAGCTGGAGCAGCACCGTGCCCATGAAGGCGATGGCGACCGAGCCCGACCGGAAGTGCATCGCCGGGGTGGCCGGCACGCCGTTCATCGAGTTGCCGTCCGCGAAGGTGGCCACCTCCCGCCCGTCCTGCGTGACCCGGACCAGGGCGGCCTTCAGATCGAGGTCGCCGCGCGCCTTGCGCACGATGCCGAGGATCTGGCCGGCCGTGCCTGCGGTCTTGCCCTCGGTGGCGACGCAGCCGTTGTCCCGGGGTGGGACGGCAGCCGCGGCCGTCGTCGTCTGCAGCGTCACGGCGAGCAGCGCGGCGGCGCACAGGGCCGCGGTACGGGACCGGCGCGGGGGTGAGCGCCGCACGCCCCGGGAGGCCTCCGCGTCCCGTGCCGCGTCGCAAGCCGTACGGCCCACCGCGCCCAGCATGTCTACAGAGTGCCCCCGTCACGTACGGCCCGCAGCACGACGGGTTCAGGCGCGGTCCAGTACGAGGTCGAAGCGGGCGTGCCGGAAGGGGTTCGGTACGCCGAACTCGCGGGCCAGGCAGGGGTCGTCGGTCGGGGTGAAGTCCTTGACCAGGCTGTCCTTCACGGCGAACACCGCGTCCGAGTCGAGGTGGGCGCCGCCCGCCACGAAGATGTGGGTGGTGACCGGGGCGTGGCCGTCGGCCTCCGCGATGAAGTGGATGTGGGCGGGCCGGCAGGGATGGCGGCCGCAGGCCCCCAGCAGGGTGCCCACGGGTCCGTCGGTGGGGATCGGATACGGGCCGGGCAGACAGGTGCGGAACCAGAAGGCGCCCTCGGTGTCGGCGGTGAACAGTCCGCGTCCGTTGCCCGGGGGTTGGGCGTCCGGGCGCTGCACGTCGTAGAAGCCGTGCGGGTCGGCCTGCCAGACGTCCACGACCGCGCCGGGCAGCAGGGTGCCGTCGACGGCGCGGACCCGGCCGCTGACCACGCAGGGTTCGCCGTCGCCCACCAGGTCGATGCTGTCGCCGAGTTCACGGGCCGGGGACTTTGTGAGGTGGAAGGGGCCGAGGACCGTCGACTCGGTGGTGCCGGGCGCGCTGTGGCCGTGCACCGTCTCGACCAGCATGGACAGGCCGAGGACGTCCGACAGGAGGATGAACTCCTGCCGGGTGTCCGTGCAGGCCTGCCCCGTGGCCGTGAGGAAGCCGACGGCCCGTTCCCACTCGGCCTGTGTCAGCCGGGTCTCGCGGGCGAAGGCGTGCAGGTGCCGGACGAGGGCGGTGAGCAGGTCGCGCAGCCGGGGGTCGGCGGTGGCGGACAGACTGTCGACGGCCTGGCGGGTCACGGCGTCGACAGCCGCTTCGGATGCGGATTTCGCGCTCACAGCGTCTTCGGTCGCGGCCGGCTCGGCCGGCGCGGCCAGGGCGTCTTCGGTGGTCATACCGAATCCATGCCCAGCGGCACACCGCTCTCCTACTTGATGACCGCGTTGGCCACCACCACGACCACCCCGAGCACCGCGTCCACCAGGCCGATCCCGACGGCGGCCGGCCAACTGCGCCTCCCTCCGCGGGCGGTGAACAGGCCGAGGGCGAAGAGGATCACGATGTTCAGGGCGAACACCGGGTACTCGACGCCGTTCGGGGGCCACCAGCCCCAGCCCGCGCCCGCGAGCAGGAACACCGTCGGCACGACCGCCATGACCAGCGGCCACTCGTCGACGAGGGTGCGCAGCACGTCCCAGCGGCGGTGCGGGGCGCGCTCGGCGATGTAGTGGGCGTAGCCGTGGGCCAGTGCGGAGGCGCATGCGGTGACCAGCAGCCAGAGGGCGTCGTAGCGGCGGCCGGCGGCGGAGCTGTGGCCGTACTGGGTGAGCGCGGCGACCATCGAGCTGGCCAGGACCGCGCCGTAGACCCCGCCGAACAGGACGGCCTCGCGCGTGCCGTGCTGCCGGTGCGGCTCGGCGGCGGCCGCCGTGGAGTCAGCCATGCACCCCACCATCACCCGCGCCCCGGGCCGCCGCCAGTTCGCACGCCCGGCCCGAGCGGCCCGACGAAGTGTCCTCCCACCAGGCCCGATGCCGCACACACTGTCGACGGCCGGACGACGCCGGCGCTGGTTAGGGTCACCCCATGACGCACAGCTTCGCGCTCCACATCCCCGACGCCGACCTCGAACCCGAGCCCCTCGACCCGGAGCAGATCGTCTCCGGGAACCCGGAGGTGACGGGGAAGGTGGTCTGGGAGTCGGCGGACGGCCGGCAGATCCGCGGGATCTGGCAGATCACCCCGGGCGTGGTCACCGACACCGAGGCGGACGAGCTGTTCGTGGTGATCAGCGGGTCGGCGACGATCGAGTTCGAGGACGGGCCGACGCTGCGGGTGGGTCCCGGGGACCTGGCGGTGCTGCGCGCCGGCGACCGCACGACATGGACCGTGCACGAGACGCTGCGCAAGGCGTACGCGATCAATCTGTGAGGCGGGGCGGCGGCGCCGTCGTGCCCCGGATCTCCAGGGTCGGTGCGGCCAGGTGCAGCCGCCCCTCGTCCGACGGCCGCTCGAAGCGGTCCAGGAGGCAGCGGGCGGCGCGCCGGCCGACCTCGTGCGGGGCGGTGTCGACGGTGGTGAGCCAGACGTGCCGCAGCCGGGCGATGCTGGTGTTGTCGTACCCGGCCACCGACAGGTCGCGCGGGACGGTGAGGCCCAGCTCCCCGGCCGCCGAGAGCGCGCCGACCGAGGCCATGTCGTTGACGGCGAAGACCGCCGTGGGCCGGTCGGCGCGGCTGAGCAGCCGTACCGTGCCCCGGTAGCCGCCCTCCTCGGTCAGATCGCCGGGTTCGACCAGCGGTTCGGCGCCCTGCGCCCGCATGGCCGCCTCGAAGCCGCGCCGCCGCAGCTCGCCGACGGCGCCGTGGCCCCCGAGATGGGCGATCCGGCGGTGGCCGAGGCCGAGCAGGTGCTCGGTGGCCAGCCGGGCCCCGAGTTCGTCGTCCCCGGCGACGACGTCCACGCCCGGCGGCTGCGGCTCGCGGGCGCCCGCCACGACCACCGGCATCCGCCGGGCCAGCGCGCCGAGTCCGCCCGCGTCCGGGACCGTACCGACCACCACCAGGCCGTCGGCGCCCAGGTCCAGGAAGGGTTCGGCCAGGTCGTGGCCCATGCGCCGGTTCAGCCGGGCGTCGGCGAGCAGCATGTGCAGGCCGGCCGCGTGCAGCAGGGAGTTCAGGCCGTCGAGCAGGTCGACGAACCAGGGGTTGCGCAGGTCGTCGAGGAGGACGCCGACGGTTCGGGTGCGCTGCTCGCTCAGGCTGCGCGCGGCGGCGTTGGGACGGTAGCCCAGCTCGCCGACGGCCTTGAGCACGGCGTCCCGTTTCTCCGCGCGTACCTGGCCGGAGCCGCGCAGCACCAGTGAGACCAGCGACTTCGACACCCCTGCTCGTTCGGCCACATCGCGGATCGTCGGCGGTCTCATGGGATGGACCGTTCCATGTGGCTGGCCGGGCTGTCAAAGGGTTGACATGGATCCGTTTTCCCTTGCCGAAGGGTTGACGCATGCGCCATGTCCGTACAAAGGTGGCCCGGACAGGATGTGGACCGGTCCAAAAAGGGGCTGTCATGGTGGATGCGCTCGGTGTCGCCGTCGTCGGGTTCGGCTGGATGGGGCGGGTGCACACCCAGGCCTACGCCCGTGTCCGGCACCACTATCCGCAGCTCGCCGTGCGGCCCGAGCTGGTGGCGGTGGCCGAGGAGGTGCCGGGCCGGGCCGAGGAGGCCGCCGAACGGTTCGGGTTCGCCTCCGCCACCCGCGACTGGCGTGAGGTGGCCGCCGATCCGCGGGTCCGGGCCGTCAGCGTCACCGCGCCCAACTTCCTGCACCGGGAGATCGGGGTGGCGATGGCCGAGGCGGGCAAGCACCTGTGGATCGAGAAGCCGGTCGGTCTGACCGGCGAGGACGCCCGCGCGGTGGCCGACGCGGTCGCCGAGGCCGGGGTCCGGGGCACGGTCGGCTTCAACTACCGCAATGCGCCCGCCGTGGAAGCCGCCCGCGACCTGATCGCCTCCGGCGGGATCGGCACCGTCACCCATGTCCGCATCCGTCTGTTCAGCGACTACGCGGCCCATCCCGACGGCGCTCTGACCTGGCGGTACGAGCGCGAGCGCGGCGGCAGCGGGGTGCTCGGCGACCTGGCTTCGCACGGCGCCGACCTGGCCCGCTTCCTGCTCGGCGACATCGCGTCCCTGACCGCCGACACGGCGGTCTTCGTCCCGGAGCGGGCCCGCCCCACCGGCGCGACGGCCGGTCACGCGCTGGCCTCCGGCGGCGAGCCGGGCCCGGTCGAGAACGAGGACTACGTCAGCTGCCTGCTGCGCTTCGCCTCCGGCGCCCGCGGCGTCCTGGAGGCCTGCCGGGTCTCGGTCGGCGAGCAGAACAACTACGGCTTCGAGGTGCACGGCACCCGGGGCGCGGTGTCCTGGGACTTCCGCCGGATGAACGAGCTGGCGGTCAGCCGCGGTACGGCGTACCAGGACCAGCCGGTGAGCACGGTGTACGTCGGCCCGGGCGACGGCGAGTTCGCCGCGTTCCAGCCGGGCGCCGGCAACGCGATGGGCTACGACGACCTGAAGGTGATCGAGGCGTACCGCTTCCTGCGCTCGATCGCCGAGGGCAGGGCGTACGGCGCCACCCTGGCCGACGCGGTGCACAGCGCGGCCGTGCTCGACGCGATGGCGGTGTCGGCCGAGACCGGGGCGTGGGTCAGCCTGTCTGCGTCGTAGGCATGTTGTAGGGCGTGACCACCTGGATCGCGGACGGCAGGGTGGGTCCCGCCGGGGGCAGGGCGCCGTGGGCGCGCATGACGAGGTGGCAGGCCTCGCGCATGTCCTGGCGCAGGTCGTGGTGGAGCACGGCGGACAGCCGGTGCTCGCGCAGCAGCCGGGTGTTGTCGTGGTCGAGGTCGTGCGCGACGAACACGGCGCACTCGCGGCCCAGCTCCCCGAAGGCCCGCAGTGTCGCGATGTTGCCGCCGCCGATCGAGTAGACGGCCCGGATCTCCGGGTCGCGCTCCAGAGCGGCCCGGACCAGGTCGTACTGTGTGGCGTCCAGGCCCTGCCCCTCGGTCAGCTCCACGAGCACGCGATCGGGGTGCCGGACGCGCATGGCGCTGCGGAAGCCCATCTCGCGCTCCTCCTCGTTGCGGAAGAAGCCGCTGCTCAGGCTGGTGAGGACGTTGCCGGGGCGGTCGCCGAGCCACTGGCCCATGAGGTAGGCCGCGGTGGCACCGGCCGCGCGGTTGTCGATGCCCACGTAGGCGAGCCGGCCGCTCGCGGGCAGGTCGGTCACCAGGGTGACGACCGGTATGCCGGCCGCGGTCAGCCGGCCGACGGCCGCCGTGACCTCGGGGACGTCCGGGGCCTTGAGGATCACGCCCTGGGAGCCGCGCCGGGCGATCCGGTCCAGGATCGTGACCAGCTCCCCCACCGGGGCGGTCTCCCGGAAGTGGAAGCGCGAGCGCAGCACGGCCGGGTGCAGGGAGGGCAGTTCGGCCTCCAGGGCGGCCCGTACGGCCGTGGTGAACCGATCGGGCGCCTGGATCACGATGTCGGCCATGAAGGTGCGGCCGACGAGCCGGACCTGGGTGCGCTGCCGGTCCAGGTCGGCGATGGCCCGGTGCACCTCCTGAGCGGTGCTGGCCCGCACCCCTCCCCGGCCGTTGAGCACGCGGTCCACGGTGGCCTCGCTGAGGCCGGCCTGACGGGCAATCTCACGGATCGGGAAGGGGTGGCCCACGGTTCGGCTCCTTGAAGGGTTTTTGATGGATTGCTGCCGGTTGTTCGAGGGGTTTGTACTGACAAGAATGACAGCACGACGTCGCCCCGGGAACGAAAGAAGGACGACGATGTCCCTCACCGCCGCACAGGGCCGTGCCTGGCTCTCCGAGCAGGACTGCGACCTCGGCTCCTTCCGCGCCCTGCTCGCGCGGACCACCGATCGCGCGGAGTACCCGTACGCCGCGTCGGTGGAGAGCGACGTGCTCGTCTACGACAGCGGACGGCTCCGCGCCGGTGACCGCCGGGAGGTGCAGGCCGAGCTGGTCCGGGCGCTCACCGACGGGCCCGGCGTCGTGGTCCTCGAGGGCGCCTTCCCCGACCCGGCGGTCGTCGACCGGGCGACGGCGGTGTTCGACGCCCTGATCGCCGAGCAGCGGGCCTCCGGCGCGGGCGCCGGGGATCATTTCGCCAGGCCGGGCGCCAACGACCGGGTGTGGAACGCCCTGGAGAAGGCGGCGCTGTACGACCCGGAGACGTTCGCCGACTACTACGCCAACGACCTCGTGGCCCTGGTCTCGGAGGCCTGGCTCGGCCCCGGCTACCAGGTCACCTCGCAGATCAACGTGGTCAACCCGGGCGGCGCCGCCCAGACCGCGCACCGGGACTACCATCTCGGCTTCCTGACCGGCGAGGCCGCCGCCGCCTTCCCCGCGCACGTCCACCGTCTCTCCCCCGCGCTCACGCTGCAGGGCGCGGTCGCGCACTGCGACATGCCGGTCGAGTCGGGGCCGACGCTGTACCTGCCGTACTCGCAGCGGTACGAACCCGGCTACCTGGCCTGGCGACTCCCGGAGTTCCAGGCCCATTTCGACGCGCACCACGTCCAGCTTCCCCTCGCCAAGGGCGACGCGGCCTTCTTCAACCCGGCGCTCTTCCACGCCGCCGGCCCGAACCGTTCGGCGGACGTCCGGCGCATGGCCAACCTGCTCCAGGTGTCCTCGGCGTTCGGGCGGGCGATGGAGACGGTGGACCGGGAGGCCGTGGCCAACGCGGTCTTCCCGGTGCTGCTGAAACGCAAGGCGGAAGGCGCGGGTCAGGAGTGGCTCGACCACGTGATCGCCGCGAGCGCCGAGGGCTATCCGTTCCCCACCGACCTCGACGACGATCCGCCGGTCGGCGGTCTGGCGCCGCCCTCGCAGGCGGACGTGGTACGGCGGGCGGTGCGCGAGGAATGGACTCCCCGGGCCCTGCGGGACGAGCTGCGGGCCGGCGCCGAGCGGCGCAAGAGCTGAAAGAGCAAGGAACTCATGGGACTTCTCGACGACAAGGTCGTCCTCGTCAACGGCGGCAGCCAGGGCGTCGGCGCCGCGATCGCGCGGGCCGCCGTGCGGGAGGGTGCCACGGTGGCCGTGACCGGGCGCCGCCCCGAACCGGGCGAGGCCCTGGTGGCCGAACTGTCCGCGGCCGGCGGCAGGGCGATGTACGTCCAGGCCGACCTGTCGGACGCCGACCAGGCCAAGGCCTCGGTGGCCGAGGTGGCCGACGCCTACGGCCGGATCGACTGCCTGGTCAACTCTGCGGGCCTGACCTCACGCGGGACCCTGCTGGACACGACGCCCGAGCTGTTCGACGCGCACATCGCGGTCAACCTCAAGGGGCCGTTCTTCGCGATGCAGGCGGCGGTGGCCGACATGGTGGCGCGCAAGGCGGCCGGCACGATCGTCAACATCATCACCTCGTCGGCGCACGGCGGGCAGCCGTTCCTCGCACCGTACGTCGCCGCCAAGGCCGGCCTGGCGGGCCTGACCCGCAACGCCGCGCACGCCCATCGCTGGGACCGGATCCGGATCAACGGCCTGAACATCGGCTGGACCGCGACGGAGGGCGAGGACGCCACCCAGCGCGCCTTCCACGACGCGGGCGACGACTGGCAGGAGCAGGCCGCCGCCCGGCTGCCGATGGGCAGGCTCGGCCGGCCGGACGAGATCGCCGACTTCGTGGTCCTGCTGCTGTCCGACCGGTCCGGGGTGGTCACCGGTTCGGTGATCGACTGGGACCAGAACGTGCTCGGCGCCCTCGACTAGCTCTCTCCTCCAGCACCCTCGCACCTTAGGAGCCGCACCCTCATGCGCATCGGAATCCTCGGCCTCGGCCGCATCGGCGCGTTCCACGCCGAGACCCTCTCCGGGCTCGACGCCGTCGAGTCCCTCGTCGTCACCGACCCGTTCGCGGACGCGGCCAAGGCCGCGGCCGAGCGGTTCGGGGCCGAGGTCGCCGACTCGCCCGAGGCGCTGCTGGCCGCCGGCGTCGACGGCATCGTGGTGGCCGCCGCGACCGACGCCCACCCGGCGCTGATCCGGGCGGGTGTCGAGGCGGGCGTCCCCGTCTTCTGCGAGAAGCCGGTCGCCCGCACGATGGCGCAGGGCGTCGAGGTCCTCAAGGCCGTGCAAGGCACCGACGTGCCGATCCAGATCGGCTACAACCGCCGCTTCGACACCGGTTTCGCCGCCGCACGGGCCGCGGTGCAGGCAGGCGAGCTGGGCAAGCTGCACACGGTCCGCTCGACGACCCTGGACCCGGCGCCGCCGCCGGCCGCCTACATCGCCGCCTCCGGGGGCATCTTCCGCGACTGCTCCGTCCACGACTTCGACATCATCCGCTGGGTGACCGGCCGCGAGGTCACCGAGGTGTACGCGGTGGGCGGCAACCGGGGCGCCGACTTCATCAAGGAGGCGGGCGACGCCGACACCACCGGCGCGATCCTCACCCTGGACGACGGCACGATCGCGGTGGTCTCCAACTCCCGCCACAACGCCCGCGGTTACGACGTCCGCATGGAACTCCACGGCTTCGCGGACTCGATCGCGGTCGGCCTGGACGACAAGCTCCCGCTCCGCTCGGTCGAGCCCGGGGTGTCCTTCCCGGCGGGCACCCCGCACGACTTCTTCATGGACCGCTTCACCGAGGCCTACCGCGCCGAACTCACCGCGTTCACCGAGGTCGTGGCCGGCACCCGCCCCTCCCCCTGCACCGTCGAGGACGCCCTGGAGGCGGGCTGGATCGCCGATGCCTGCACCCTGTCCCTGCGCGAGCACCGGCCGGTGACGATCGCGGAGGTGCGGGGGGCCTGACGGCGGACCTCCGTCGGCCCGGACACCGGCCCGTCCGTGCCCGAGGCCCACTCGGGCACGGACCTGTGAGATCTGGATCACATCCCGTGAGTGAATGTCACACTCCGGGCGCCCGGGGCGCTCTCAGTTCGGAAAGCATCCGAGACGAGAGGCCCCGCGATGTCCGACACCGCGACACAGGTGTTCCACGACCACCGTGAACTGCTGTTCTCCATCGTCTACAACATGCTCGGCAGCGTCGCCGACACCGAGGACGTGCTGCAGGAGACCTGGCTGTCGTGGACGGCCAGGATGCAGGCGGCGAACGCGGAGCCGATCGACAGCCCGCGCGCCTACCTGGTGCGGATCGCCGTGAACCGGGCCCTCGCCCACCAGGCCACGGTCAGCCGCCGCCGCGAGACGTACGTCGGGCCGTGGCTGCCCGAGCCGGTCATCGGCCCCCTCGCCGACACTCCCGCCCCGGACGATGCCGTCGACACGGCGATGCGGGCCGAGTCGGTGTCGATGGCGCTGCTGGTGGTCCTGGAAACCCTCACTCCGCTGGAGCGCGGGGTCTTCGTCCTGCACGAGGTGTTCGGCTACGCCCACACCGAGATCGCGGACATCCTCGGCCGCAGCCCCTCGGCGATCCGCCAGCTCGCCCATCGTGCCCGGGAGCACGTCCACGCGCGACGCCCCCGCTACGAGCCCGACCCGCGCGTCCGCAGGCAGGTGACCGAACGGTTCCTGGCCGCCGCCCTCGGCGGTGACCTGGACGCCCTCCTGCGGCTCCTGGCGCCGGAGGTGACCCTGTGGGGCGACGCCGGAGGCAAGGGCAGGGCGCCTGCGGGCCTGCGTCCGCTGCACGGCCGGGACAAGGTCGCCCGGCTGCTCGCCGCTGCCGCCCCCCACTCCGGCAAGGGCCTCGACATCGCCTACCGCAGCGTCAACGGCGCCCCGGCGGCGGTGCTGTTCGCCGGTGACACCCTGTACGCCGTCCTCGTCCTCGATCTCACTCCGGACGGCGACCAGGTGTGCGGGATCTATGTCGTCGCCAATCCCGACAAGCTCGCTCACGTCGACTGAACGCCGAGGAATCCACATGGTGCGCAAACTGGCGTCCCTGCCCAGTGGCAGGGTGGCGAAATGGGTCGTCCTGGTCCTCTGGACACTCCTGCTGGTCCCGGCCCTCCTGCTGGCCGGCAAGCTCGGTGACGTCGAGGAGAACGACAACTCGGCCTGGCTGCCCGGCAACGCGGAGTCGACCAGGATCGTCGACCGGGCCGAGAAGTTCCGGCTCGCCGACACCCTGCCCGCGATCGTGGTCTACGACCGGCCCGGGGGTGTCACCCCTGCCGACATGGCCAAGGCACGAGCCGACGCGGAGGCCTTCAAGGGCATCCGCAACGTGGTGGGGCAGCCGCAGGGCCCGGTGCGGGCCCAGGACGGCAGGGCCATCCAGACCGTGGTCCAGGTACGCAGGGACAGGACCGGCTGGGAGGGAATCGGCAAGGCCGTCGACGCGCTGAGCGGGGTCGGCGAGGCGAACGCGGGCGGTCTCGGGTTCCATGTCACCGGACCTGCCGGGTACGCATCGGACTCGATCAAGGCGTTCAGCGAGGGCGGTGGTCTGACGACGATCACCGCGGCCGTGGTGGTCGTGATCCTGCTGCTCACCTATCGCAGCCCGGTGCTGCCCGTGCTGCCGCTGCTGACCGTGGGCGCCGCCCTGGTCACGTCGGAGGCGGTGATCTACCTGCTGGCGAAGAACGCCGGCCTCACCGTCAACAAGCAGACCGGTTTCATCCTGACGGTGCTGGTGTTCGGCGCCGCCACCGACTACGCGCTCCTGCTCGTCTCGCGCTACCGGGAGGAGTTGCGGCGGCACGAGGACCGGCACGAGGCGATGGCGGAGGCCCTGCACCGCTCCGGTCCCGCGATCGTCGCCAGCGCCGCGACCGTCGCGGTCAGCCTGACGCTGCTGATGCTGGCCACCCTCAACTCCACCAAGGGGCTCGGCCCTGCCTGCGCCGTCGGCGTCCTGGTCGGGCTGCTCGCCATGGTCACCCTGCTGCCGGCCCTGCTGGTCGTCTGCGGCCGCTGGATCTTCTGGCCGGTGCGGCCGTCGTACGGATCGGCCGGTGCGAGCGGCGAGGGCGTCTGGACCCGGGTCGGCACCGCCGTCTCGGGCCGCCCGCGGTTCGTGTGGATCGGCACCGCGCTCGTTCTCGGGGCCATGGCGACGGGGCTGTTCGGGCTCAGGGCGGACGGGCTCTCCAACACGGACCAGTTCACCGGCAGGCCGCAGACGGCCGTCGGCGAGGAGATCCAGTCCCGCCACTTCCCGGCAGGGTCGGGCGACCCGGTCTACGTCGTGACGAGGGCCGCCTCGGCGCAGCGGGTGCGGGCCGCACTGTCCGCCGTACCGGGAGTCGCGGGTGTGTCGGCACCGAGGGTCGTGGCCGGTGAGGCCATCCTGCTCGGGGAACTCGAGGACGACCCCAGCAGCACGGCCGCGCTGCGCACCGTCGAGCGCGCCCGAACCGCGGTCCACCGGATCGAGGGTGCGCACGCCCAGGTCGGCGGCAACACGGCGGTCACCCTCGACACCCGCGAAGCGGCCGCCCGCGACTCCGCGGTGATCATCCCCATCGTGCTGGTGATGGTGTTCCTCATCCTCGCGCTGCTGCTGCGGGCGATCGTCGCGCCTCTGCTGCTCATGGCGACGGTGGTGCTGTCGTTCGCGGCGGCCCTCGGCGTGAGCAGTCTGATGTTCGACCACGTGTTCCACTTCGCCGGGGCGGACGCCTCCTTCCCACTGCTGACGTTCGTGTTCCTGGTCGCGCTCGGCATCGACTACAACATCTTCCTGGTCACCCGGGTGCGCGAGGAGGCGCTGCTGCACGGCACCCGGCAGGGCGCGCTGACGGGCCTGTCCGCCACCGGAGGTGTGATCACCTCGGCGGGTCTGGTGCTGGCCGGTACCTTCGCGGCGATGGCCTCGCTGCCGCTGGTGTTCGCGGCCGAGCTCGGGTTCGCGGTCGCGTTCGGTGTGCTGCTGGACACCGTGATCGTCCGCTCGGTGCTGGTCACCGCGCTGACCCTGGACGTGGGCCGCTGGATGTGGTGGCCCAGCGGGCTGTTCAGGCGCCATGACGACCCCCGGCCGCCGTCGGGCACGTCCGACCCCGAACCCGCACTCGCGGGCACCTGACGACGTACCGCGCGGGCCTTCCGGCTCCGGCCGGAAGGCCCGTCCGTATGACGCGCCGCGCCCGGAGCGGCGGCTCCGTCAGCCGCAGTACCGGATCAGCCACTCATCCGCGTTGTACGTGTCCCGCGCCGGGTCCGGCAGGGTCGCCGGCCTCGTCTCCACCGTGTCCTCCGGTCGTATCCGCTCGGGCAGCCGGCTGAAGCGGCCGGGGGTGTCGGCCGCCTCGGCGGTGTGCTGGGACGTCTCGCGCGGTTCCGTGCGGTGAGCCATGTCGTCCGTCCTCCCGTGCTCGCAGGCGTTTCCCCGTTGTCGGTCAGAACGCCCGCTGGCCACCGTTGGTTCCCGGCAGGCCCGGGGCCGAACCCCTCAGGCCCCGCACGACCTCAGGAACCTGCGCGTCCGCACCGCGATCGGCAGCGGCTTGTCCGGCTCGCACGGGTACATGTCCTGCTCGACGATCGCGAACAGATCCACGCCGAGCCGCTGCGCCGCCTCCAGGACCGGCCCCAACGCGGGCACCCCGGAGGGCGGTTCGCACATCACGCCCCGCTGCACCGCGGGCCCGAAGGGCACCTCGTTCGCCACGACCTCGGCGAGGATCTCCGGGTCGACCTGCTTGAGGTGCAGATAGCCGATGCGCTCGCCGTAGGTCTCGATCAGCTTGACGCTGTCGCCGCCGCAGTAGGCGTAGTGCCCGGTGTCCAGGCAGAGGTTGACCAGCTCGGAGTCGGTCGAGTCGAGGAACCGCTCGACGTGCTCCTCGGTGTCGATGTGCGTGTCGGCGTGCGGATGCACGACGAGTTCGAGGCCGTACGTCTCCCTCACCTCGTGGCCGAGCCGTTCCATGCCCTTGGTCAGGTGCGCCCACTGTCCGGCAGTCAGCTCCGGCGGCTCCAGGATCTCGGCGGTCTTGTCGTCCCGCCAGAAGGAGGGGATGACGACCAGGTGCCGCGCACCCATGGCCTGGGTGAGGGAGGCCACCTGGCTGACGTGGGTCCAGGTCTCCTCCCAGACGGACGGGCCGCGGTGCATGCCGGTGAAGACCGTACCGGCCGACACCTTCAGGTCCCGCCGCCCCAACTCGTCCTTGAGCCGGGCCGGGTCGGTGGGGAGGTAGCCGTACGGGCCCAGTTCGATCCAGTCGTACCCGGCCTCGGTCACCTCGTCCAGGAAGCGTTCCCAGGGGACCTGCTGCGGGTCGTCCGGGAACCACACGCCCCAGGAGTCGGGGGCGGAGCCGACCCGGATGCGGTCCAGCGGAGTCGGGTTCGCCATGTCAGGTGGTCCCTTCCGAGGGGGTCTTCACGGGTGCGGTGAGGTCCTCCTGCTCGGGGAGCTCCTCGACGTCGACGCCGCGGACCTGGGCCAGCTCGTGCTTGAGCGCGGCGAGTTCGGCACCGCCGGCCATGTGGTTGGTCAGCTCCTCGAGGCTGACCTCGCTGCGGCCGGCGCTGAGTTCGAGGGTGCCCAGGCGCAGCACGCTGAAGTGGTCGCCGACCATGTAGGCGTGGTGCGGGTTGTGGGTGATGAAGATGACGCCGAGGCCGCGGTCGCGGGCGGCGGCGATGTACTTCAGCACCACCCCGGACTGCT
This sequence comes from Streptomyces sp. NPDC044064, assembly GCF_056434245.1. Classification (NCBI taxonomy): domain Bacteria; kingdom Bacillati; phylum Actinomycetota; class Actinomycetes; order Kitasatosporales; family Streptomycetaceae; genus Streptomyces; species Streptomyces sp. NPDC044064. The sequence goes on along the minus strand of NZ_JBWKFN010000018.1, from coordinate 145,630 downwards.
TGACGCCGAGGGCGGCGGTCGGCTCGTCCAGGATCAGGACGCGGGCGCCGAAGTAGACGGCCCGGGCGATGGCCACGCACTGGCGCTGGCCGCCGGAGAGCGTGCCGATGGGCTGCTCCAGGTCGTCCAGGACGATGCCCATGTTGCGCAGTTCCCGGTCGGCGGTCTTCTTCATCGTGTCGATGTCGAGCCGGCGGACGGGCCAGGGGCCCTTCGTCATCTCGGAGCCGAGGAAGAAGTTGCGCCACACCGGCATGAGGGGGACGGTGGCGAGGTCCTGGTAGACGGTGGCGATGCCCTCGGCGAGGGCATCGCGCGGGCTGCTGAAGCGCACCGGCCGGCCGTCGACGTGGAAGTCGCCCTCGGTGTGCTGGTGCAGTCCGGAGATGATCTTGATGAGAGTGGACTTGCCGGCGCCGTTGTCGCCGAGCACGCAGGTCACCTGGCTCGCGTGGACCTTGAGGTCGACGCCGTGCAGGGCGCGGATGTTGCCGTAGGACTTGCCCGCGCCGCGCAGTTCGACGATGGGGCCGTCCGTGGCGGGGGCGGTGTCCTTCAGGACGGCGCCGTGGGTTCCGGTTCCGTTGCTTGTCATCAGGTCCTACCTCCGGGTCGCCGTGCGCTGGACCCACAGATTGATCAGGACGGCGCCGAGCAGCATCACGCCGAGGAAGGCCTTGAACCAGTCGGGGTTCCAGCCCGCGAAGACGATGCCCTGGTTGACCATGCCGAACATGAACGCACCGAAGACCGGGCCGATCGCGGAGCCGGAGCCGCCGGTGAGCAGACAGCCGCCGATCACCGCCGCGGCGATGTAGATGAGCTCCTGGCCGACACCCTCACCGGACTGCACGGTGTTGAACGAGAAGAGGTTGTGCATGCCGATGAACCAGGCGCCGAAGCCGACCAGCATGAACAGGGTGATCTTGGTGAAGTTCACCGGGACACCGACGGCGCGGGCGCTCTCCTTGCTGCCGCCGACGGCGAAGATCCAGTTGCCGTACTTGGTGCGCAGCAGCACCCAGGTGGCCAGGGCCGCGAAGGCCACCCAGTAGAAGACCGTGATCTTGACCTCGGCCCCGCCGATGTCGACGGAGGAGGCGAAGATCTTCCTCGCCTGGTCGAAGCCGTCCATGTTGCTGATGTCGTCGGTGGCGACGTTGCCGGTGACCAGCTTGGTCACGGCCAGGTTGGCGCCCTGCAGGATCAGGAAGGAGCCGAGGGTGACCAGGAAGCTGGGCAGGCCGGTCTTGACCACCATCCAGCCGTTGAAGGCACCGACGGCGAGCGAGGCGAACAGCGCGACGATCACGCCCACCCACACGTTCATCGTCAGCTGGTAGCTGATCATGCTCGCCACGAGCGCGGAGCTGATCACGGCGACACCGGACGACAGGTCGAACTCGCCGCCGATCATCAGCAGGGCGACCGGGAGGGCCATGATGCCGATGGTCGAGGACTGGTAGAGGACCGTGGCCATCGAGCTGCCCTGGCGGAGCGAGGGCGCGGCGATCAGGAAGAAGACCAGGACGGCCACGGCGCCCAGGAAGACGCCCACTTCGGGGCGGGCCAGCAGCCGGATCGCCAGCGGGCGCCGGGCTGTGCGGCCGTCGGTCTGCTCGGGGCCGGACGCCGGCGGTCCCCCGACCGCCGGCTCAGCCTGCTGCGTCATGCTCATCACCGGGTACCCTTCGCGGCGAACTCGGCGATCCGGTCGACATTGGACTTGTCGACGAAGGCCGGCCCGGTCAGCACCGGCTGCTCGCCGCCACCGCTGTAGTTGCCGTTGTTCTTGTACAGCCACAGCGAGTCGACCGCGAGGTAGCCCTGCAGGTACGGCTGCTGGTCCACCGCGAACTGGATGGTGCCCTTCTGGATGGCACTGGTCAGCTGGTTGTTCAGGTCGAAGGTGGCGACCTTGGCCTTGCTGCCGGCGTCGCCCACCGACTGCACCGCGGTCAGCGCGAAGGGGGCGCCCAGCGTGACCACGTAGTCGATGGCGCTGTCCTGCTTCAGCTTGGCCGTGATCGTGGACTTCACGGACGGCATGTCGGTGCCGTTCACGTACAGCGTCTCGGTCTTGCCGGAGAACGTCTTCTTCACGCCGTCGCAGCGCTGGGTGAGGCCGACGTTGCCCTGCTCCTGGATCACACAGACGGCCTTCTTGGCGCCGACCTCGTTCAGCTTCTTGCCGAACGCCTCGCCCGCCACCGTCTCGTCCTGCCCGAAGAACTGCAGCAGACCGAGCTTCTTCCAGTCGCTGAGACCGGAGTTCAGGCCGACGACGGGGATCTTCGCCGCGCCGGCCTTGCCGACCACGGCCTTCATGGCGTCCGGCTTGGCCAGGGTGACCGCTATGCCGTCGACCTTCTGGTCGATCGCGTTCTGCACGAAGTTGGCCTGATTGCCGGCGTTCGGGTCGGCGGAGTAGATCAGCTTGATGTTGTCCTTCGCGGCGGCGGCCTCGGCGCCCTTGCGGACGATGTCCCAGAAGGTGTCGCCGGGCGACTGGTGGGTGACCAGCGCGACTGTCATGCGGGGAGTACTGGCCTTGCCCGCTGAGGCACCCGACCCTCCCTCTTCGGCCTTCTTCCCGCCCGAGCTGCTGGAACAGCCGGCGAGTGTCAGGGCTGCCGCAGCGGCCACTGCCACGACGGGGGCCAGTCTGCGGGGGCGGGAGTGAGAAGAGCGGTCCATCTGTCCTGCACCTCACTGTGCTACGGGGGAAGGGACGCTGTTGCGTTGGGACGGGATACAAGCCCCTGCAGAGCCCGCTGTCAATACTTTGTTAAGACATCATTTCACAAGCAGGTCCGAATGTAAGTACAAACCATTGACAACGCTGCCCGTTCCCGCCTACACCTGTGAGGCATGAGCCACTCGACGAGCGCATCGACGAGCCGACTGACCGTCGCCCAGGCGTTGGTGCGGTTTCTGTCCGCCCAGTACACCGCGCGTGACGGCGAACGGCACCGGCTGATCGCCGGTACCTGGGGCATCTTCGGACACGGCAATGTGGCGGGGATCGGCCAGGCGCTGCTCGAATACGGCGATGCCATGCCGTACCACCAGGGCCGCAACGAGCAGGCGATGGTGCACGCGGCCGTCGGACACGCCCGCCAGCTCGACCGCCTCTCCGCACAGGCCGTGACGACGTCCATCGGCCCGGGCGCGACCAACCTGGTCACCGGCGCCGCCCTGGCCACCGTCAACCGGCTGCCCGTACTGCTCCTGCCCGGCGACTACTTCGCCACCCGCCCGGCCGATCCCCTGCTGCAACAGCTGGAGCACCCCGGCCAGTTCGACGTCTCCGTCAACGACACGCTGCGCCCGGTCTCCCGCTACTTCGACCGGATCACCCGCCCCGAGCAGCTGATCCCGTCGGCACTCCAGGCGATGCGCGTCCTGGCCGACCCCGCCGAGACCGGCGCGGTCACCCTCGCCCTGCCGCAGGACGTACAGGCCGAGGCGTACGACTGGCCCGAGAAGTTCTTCGCCGAACGCGTGTGGACCGTACGGCGTCCCGCACCGGACCCGGAGGAACTGGCGGAGGCCGTCCGGACGGTACGGGCCGCCCGCAGGCCGCTCCTCGTCGTGGGCGGCGGGGTCCACCACAGCCGCGCCGAGGACGCGCTGCGAAACCTCGTGGACGCCACCGGTATCCCGGTCGCCGCCACCCAGGCGGGCAAGGGCTCCCTGCGGCACGACCACCCGGCCGACCTCGGCGGCATCGGCCACACCGGCACCGCGGTCGCCGACGACCTCGCCCGCGGCGCCGACCTGGTCATCGGCGTCGGCACCCGCTACACCGACTTCACCACCGCCTCCGGCACCCTGTTCCAGCGTCCCGGGGTCCGCTTCCTCAACCTCAACATCGCCGCCTTCGACGCCCACAAGCTCGCCGCGCTGACCGTGGTCGCCGATGCCCGGGCCGCCCTGGAGGCGCTCGCCGAGGGGCTGGCCGGCTTCCGCGTCGACCCGGCTTACGAGGCCGAGTACCGGGCGGGCAGGGAGCGCTGGGAACAGGTCGTGGAGAGCGCCTTCGGCGCCGCCGACGAGGACGCCGCACCCACCCAGACACAGGTGCTCGGCGCGCTGGACTCGGTCGTCGGGGACGACGACGTCGTCATCAACGCGGCGGGCTCGCTCCCCGGCGACCTGCACAAGCTGTGGCGGACCCGCTCACGGCGCCAGTACCACCTGGAGTACGGCTACTCGTGCATGGGCTACGAGATCCCGGCCGCGATCGGAGTGCAGCAGGCGGCCCCGGACACGGCGGTCTGGGCGCTGGTCGGTGACGGCACCTATCTGATGATGCCGACCGAGATCGTCACCGCCGTGCAGGAGGGGCTGCCCGTGAAGCTGGTCCTGGTCCAGAACCACGGGTACGCCTCCATCGGCGGCCTCTCCGAGTCGGTCGGCGGCGAACGGTTCGGCACCGCCTACCGGTACCGCGCGGCCGACGGCACCTTCAGCGGCGCCCCGCTCCCCGTCGACCTCGCCGCCAACGCGGCCAGCCTGGGCATGGACGTCCTGCGCGCCAGGACCGTACGGGAGCTGCGCGCGGCGCTGGCCACCGCACGCGCGGCCGACACCCCCACCTGTGTCCATGTGGAGACGGACACGTCGGGCCCGGCGCCCGGCGCCCCCGGGGCCGCGGCCTGGTGGGACGTACCGGTGGCCGAGACCGCGACCCGCGAGGCTGCCGTGCACGCCCGCGAGGACTACGACCGCCAGGTGGCCGGCCGCCGCCGCCACCTGTGAACCACCCCGCCCTGTCCGTGCTCTGGAAGGAGGTCCCCCGTGGCGAGGACCGGTGACCCCGCTCGTCCCGTGGCCGGCTCCGCGCTCGACTCACTGGACTTCGATCTGGACCGCACGAGTCCGGTGCCGCTCTACTACCAGCTCGCCCAGCAGCTGGAGGCGGCCATCGAGCACGGCATCCTCGCCCCCGGGAACCTCCTGGGCAACGAGGTCGACCTGTCCGTGCGCCTCGGCCTGTCCCGGCCGACCGTCCGCCAGGCCATCCAGTCCCTGGTCGACAAGGGGCTGCTGGTGCGCCGCCGCGGCGTCGGCACCCAGGTGGTGCACAGTCAGGTCAAACGGCCCCTGGAACTGAGCAGCCTCTACGACGACCTGGAGTCGGCCGGGCAGGGCCCGACCACCCGGGTGCTGCGCAACGAACGCGTCCCGGCCGGCGCCGACGTGGCCGCTGCCCTCGGCATCGCCGAGGGCGCCGAGGTCGTCGTGCTGGAGCGGCTGCGCTGCACCCACGGCCAGCCGGTGGCGTTCCTGTGCAACTACCTGCCCGCGGCGCTGCTCGAACTCGACACCGAGCGGCTGGAGTCGACGGGTCTGTACCGGATGATGCGCTCGGTGGGCATCAGCCTGCACAGCGCCCGTCAGACCGTCGGCGCGCGCAGCGCCACCGTCGAAGAGGCCGCGCTGCTGGACGAGAAGGAGGGCGCGGCCCTGCTCACCATGCAGCGCACCGCCTACGACGACACCGGGCGGCCGGTGGAGTACGGCACCCATGTCTACCGGGCGTCGCGCTACGCCTTCGACTTCCAGCTTCTGGTCAGACCCTGACACTCCTGGTCAGACCAGGAAACGGAATCACTCGTGTTCACACAGCCCCCGCGGCCGCAGTTGCCGCGGGGGCCGCTTTGCCTGCCCTTCAACAAAGTTGCAGGTAACGATGACGATTACGTTTCGGGCAAGAGACCCCCCAGTGCGACCCGAGCTATTGACGCATGAGCGGACATGGGGCTGTTATTACGCCACGATGTTCGGTCGAGTTGGTTTCTGATCGGTTTCGAGGACCTTTCGGTGATCGGCTCATCCCCTTGACCGAACCCTGTATGCCTCAGGAGCCGCCATGCGCCTCTCCCCGTCCGGTCTCTCGGTCCCGGGTCCCAGCCGTCGCTCGCTGCTGCGCGGAGCGGGCGGTGCCGCCCTCCTCGCAGGTGCCGGCATACCCCTGCTGTCCGCCTGCGGCGGCAGCGGTTCGTCCTCCGACCCGAAGACCGTCACCCTCGGCTCCAACGCCTCCGACGCCGTGCCGAAGAAGGCCTTCACAGATGTCTACGCGGCCTTCAAGAAGCAGTCCGGCATCACGGTCGATGTGAACACGAAGGACCACAACACCTTCCAGGAGCAGATCAACTCCTACCTGCAGGGCACTCCGGACGACGTGTTCAACTGGTTCGCCGGCTACCGGATGCAGTTCTTCGCGGCGAAGAAGCTGGCCACGCCGATCGACGACGTGTGGGCCAAGATCGGGGACAACTTCCCCGACGCGATGAAGAAGCTGAGCAAGGGCGAGGACGGCAAGTACTACTTCGTGCCGCTGACCACGTACCCGTGGGCGGTCTTCTACCGCAAGAGCGTCTTCCAGCAGCACGGTTACAAGGTCCCCGCCACGTGGGACGAGCTGGTCGCCCTGTGCAAGCAGATGAAGAAGGACGGCCTGGTCCCGATCGCCTTCGGCGACAAGGACGCCTGGCCCGCGATGGGCACCTTCGACCAGATCAACTTCCGCCTCAACGGCTACGACTTCCACGTCCAGCTGATGGCCGGCAAGGCCTCCTGGACCGACGCCAAGGTCAAGGCCGCCTTCGACCACTGGGCCGAGCTGCTCCCCTACCACCAGGACGGCTTCATGGGCCGCACCTGGCAGGACGCCGCCCAGTCGCTGGTGTCCAAGAAGGCCGGCATGTACCTCCTGGGCTCCTTCGTGGCCCAGCAGTTCACCGACAAGGCCGACCTCGACGACCTCGACTTCTTCCCCTTCCCGGAGATCAACCCCACCTTCGGCCAGGACACCGTCGAGGCGCCCACCGACGGCTTCATGGTCAGCAAGGCCCCCAAGAACCACGCCGGGGTGGTGAAGCTGCTGGAGTACCTGGGCTCCCCGGACGCCGAGCAGACCTACCTCAAGGGCGACCCGAGCGTGGTGGCCGCCTCCAGCAAGGCCGACACCTCCTCCTACTCGGCGCTGCAGAAGAAGGCGTTCGACATGATCAGCGGCGCCAAGAGCCTCACCCAGTTCATGGACCGTGACTCCCGGCCGGACTTCACCTCGACGGTGATGCAGCCCGGACTGCAGAAGTTCCTGCAGAACCCCAAGGGCGTGGACGGCTTGCTGTCGTCGATCGAGCGCCAGAAGAAGCAGATCTTCGCGTCCTCGTGAGCAGCGGCATGACGACCGACACGACGACGAAGACCCCGGAGGCGGCCGACGTGCCGCCTCCGGGCGCTGCTTCCGCATCCGAGCGGGCCGCGCAGGGCCACCGGCGCCTGCTGACCCGCCGTGACCGGCTCACGCTCGCCCTGATGGCGGGCGTGCCCACGGTCCTGCACGTGGCCCTGGTCTGGGTCACCGCCCTCGCCTCCATCGCGCTCGCCTTCACCACCTGGGACGGCATCGGGTTCGACTCGATCAAGTGGGTGGGCCTCGACAACTTCAAACAACTCTTCAACGACAACCCACAGTTCTGGCCGGCCGTCCAGCACAACATCATCTGGTTCGTCGTCCTCATCCTCATCCCGACGCCGCTCGGCCTCTTCCTCGCCGTCCAGCTGGACAAGAAGATCCGGTTCAGCCGCGTCTACCAGACCGCGTTCTTCCTGCCGGTCGTCATCTCCATGGCGTGCATCGGCTTCGTCTGGCAGCTCGTCTACAACCCGGACACGGGCCTGATCAACAGCATCATCGGGGCCAACAAGCCCGGCCACTACATCGACTGGATCGGCGACCCCAAGCTCAACCTGTGGGCCGTCCTCATCGCCGCCTCCTGGCGGCACACCGGCTACATGATGATCCTGTACCTGGCCGGTCTGAAGAGCGTCGACCCGTCGCTCAGGGAAGCCGCCGCGCTCGACGGCGCGGGCGAGTGGCAGACGTTCAAGAACGTCATCTTCCCGACCCTGCGCCCGACCAACACGGTCGTCCTGGTCGTCACCATCATCGAGGCACTGCGCGCCTTCGACCTGGTCTTCGTCTTCAACAAGGGCGCGCAGGGCACCGAGTTGCTGTCGATCCTGGTGACCAACAACATCATCGGCGAGTCCAGCCGGATCGGTTACGGCTCGGCCATCGCCGTCGTCCTGCTGGTGATCTCCCTCGCGGTGATCATCCCGTATCTGATCGCCACCTTCCGGAAGGAGCGGCGCGCATGAGCACGACTGTCTCGCTGAAGCGGCGCCCCCCTGTCCGGCCGGCCCGTGTCCTGCTGCACGTCTTCCTCGCCGGCACGGCCCTGGCGTGGCTCGCGCCCCTGCTCTGGGCGGTCTTCTCGGCACTGCGGCCGTACAGCGAGACCAGCGCCAAGGGCTATGTGTCCTGGCCGGACACGCTGAACTTCGACAACTTCAAGAACGCGTTCGTCCAGTCGGACATGATGCACTACTTCGGCAACACGCTGATCATCGCCGTACCGGCCGTGCTGCTGACGCTGTTCCTGTCGTCGATGGTCGCCTTCTACGTCAGCCGGTTCGACTTCCGCCTCAACCTGGCGCTGCTGCTGGTCTTCACCGCGGGCAACCTGCTCCCGCAGCAGGTCATCATCACCCCGCTGTACCGGCTGTACCTGCTCACGAACCTGCCCGGCATCACGGCGAGCGGCAAGCTGTACGACTCCGCGCTCGGGCTCGTGCTGATCCATGTGGCGTTCCAGTCCGGCTTCTGCGCCTTCGTGCTGAGCAACTACATGCGCTCGCTGCCGCACGAGCTCACGGAGGCCGCGCTGGTCGACGGTGCCTCGGTGTGGCGGCTGTACTGGCAGATCACGCTGCCGCTGTGCAAGCCGGCGATGGCGGCCCTGGCGACCCTGCTGTCGATCTGGATCTACAACGACTTCTTCTGGGCCCTGGTGCTGATCTCGACCGGTGAGAACATGCCGATCACCTCGGCGCTGAACAACCTCTCCGGCCAGTACTTCACCGACCCCAACCTGGTGGCCGCGGGCGCCCTGCTCACCGCGATCCCGACGCTGATCGTGTACTTCGCGCTCCAGCGCCAGTTCGTCAGCGGACTCACCCTGGGTTCCAACAAGGGCTGAGGCGCACGCACTTGAAAGAGAACGAAGAAATCCCAGTGAAACGCACCCTGTCCGTCCCCGGCCTCGCCTACGGCGGCGACTACAACCCCGAACAGTGGCCCGAGGAGGTGTGGGCCGAGGACATGCGCCTGATGCGCGAGGCCGGGGTGACCCTGGTCAGCGTCGGCATCTTCTCCTGGGCCCTGACGGAGCCGTCCGAGGGCGAGTTCGACTTCTCGCGCATGGACCGGATCCTGGATCTGCTGCACGAGAACGGTATCGCCGCCGACCTGGCCACCCCCACGGCGGCGCCTCCGGCGTGGTTCTTCCGCGCCCACCCCGAGGCGCTGCCGGCCGACCGGCACGGCCGTACCCTCTCCTACGGCAGCCGCCAGACGTTCTGCCCGTCCAGCCCCGCCTACCGCGAGGCGGCGCTGCGCATCACGGGCGCGCTGGCCGAGCGGTACGCCGGTCATCCGGCCGTCGCCATGTGGCACGTGCACAACGAGTACGGCTGCCACAACGCGGCCTGCTACTGCGACACCAGCGCTGCGGCCTTCCGCCGCTGGCTGCGGGCCCGCTACGGCGACGACCTGGCCGCCCTCAACGACGCCTGGGGCACAACCTTCTGGTCCCAGTGGTACTACGACTGGGAGGAGATCCTGCCGCCGCGTGCCACCGGCGCCGTACCCAACCCGACGCACCAGCTGGACTGGCGCCGTTTCTGCTCGGACGAGCTGCTGTCGCTGTACACGGCCGAGCGGGACGTGCTGCGGGCTGCGGCCCCTGCGATCCCGGCCACCACCAACTTCATGGTGATGGCCGGCTTCGACGCCCTCGACTACTGGCGCTGGGCGCCGGAGCTGGACATCGTCGCCAACGACCACTACCTGATGTCCGCCGACCCCGAGTCGGAGATCGACATCGCGCTGAGCGGCGACCTGATGCGCTCGCTCGCGGGCGGCCCGTGGCTGCTGATGGAGCACTCCACCGGCGCGGTGAACTGGCAGCCCGTCAACCGGGCTAAGAACCCCGGTGAGTTGCGCCGCAACGCACTGGCCCATGTGGCGCGCGGGGCGGACGGCATCGCGTACTTCCAGTGGCGGGCCGCGAAGGCGGGCGCCGAGCAGTGGCACTCGGCGATGCTGCCGCACGCGGGCACCGACAGCCAGATCTGGCGGGACGTGGTCCGCCTGGGCGCCGACCTGAAGGCCCTGGCCGAGGTCCGTGGCAGCACCGGTCCCGCCGAGGTCGCCGTCGTCTGGGACTGGAACGCCCGCTGGGCCCTGGAACTGCCCTCCCAGCCGAGCGGCGAACTGCGGTACCTGGACCTGGTCCGGGCCTGGTACGAGCCGCTGTGGCGGGCCGGCGTGGCCGTGGACTTCGTCCGTCCCGACGCCGACCTGTCCGACTACCGGCTGGTCCTGGCGCCGAACCTGTACCTGGTCGACGACCCGGGCGCGGCGAACCTCACGGCGTACGCCGAGCGGGGCGGCACCCTCGCCGTCGGCTTCCACAGCGGGGCTGTGGACGAGAACTGCCATGTGCGGCTGGGCGGTTACCCGGGGGCGTTCCGGGACGTGCTGGGCGTGCGCTCCGACGAGCCGTTCCCCCTGCTGCCCGGGCAGCGGATCGCCCTGAGCGGTGCGGTGCCGGCCGGCGCGACGGGCACGCTGTGGTCGGAGCGGCTGCGTCTGGAGGGCGCCGAGGAGATCGCGGCGTACACCGACGGCCCTCCCCCAGCCTTCGGCCGGGGGGACCCCCATCTCGCTGCGCTCGCCGGCGTCCCGGCGGTCACCCGGCACGCCTACGGCACCGGGGCCGCCTGGTACCTGGCCACGCTCCCCGACCCGGCCACACTCGCCGCCGTCCTGGACCGGATCCGCACCGAGGCGGGCGTGGAGCCGGTGCGCACCGCCCCGGACGGTGTGGAGGTGGTCCGCAGGCGCGGACCGGAGGCGGACTACGTCTTCGTGATCGACCACTCCGGCCGGGGCGCAGACCTGCCCGTCGCACCGGGCGCCACGGAGCTGCTCACCGGCAAGGAGACGGCCGGTTCGGTCACGGTCGCGCCCGGGGACGTGGCGGTGGTGCGGGAGCCGCGCGGCCGGTGAGCCGCGTCCGGTGAGGGGGCGCGCCCGCGGCCGGGCGGGTGCGCCTGCCCGGCCGGGGAACATCAGCCGGACGCGCCCCCTCCCGTCCCCTCGGGCGCGTCAGAGCACCGCTGCCGACCGGCTGATGGAAAATCCCGAGGACGGTTCCAACGGCGAGGAGCAACGAGAGGTCGCGGGCTGATGGGGCGGGAGCCAATCGGTGTGTGGTCGTGGCGTATGCCGGACAGCCGGGAGAACTTCGGCGACGCCCTCGGTCCGCTGATCCTGGAGCGCCTCGGCCTTCGCGTGCGGAGAGTCTCCGTCCGCGACGCGGAACTCGTGGCGTGCGGGTCGATCCTGCACAAGCTGACGAATCCGGCCACGGTGGTGTGGGGTTCCGGTCTGATGCATCCGCTTCCCCTGTGGGCTCCGCCGCGGACGGTACTGGCGGCCCGCGGCGCGCACACCGCCGCGTACCTGGGCGTCGATGTGCCGCTCGGCGATCCGGGACTGCTGGTCGGCGCACTGTGGGAGCGGTCGCCGGTGGTGAAGCACCGGCTCGGTGTGGTGCCGCACTGGCTGGACCGCCGGCCGTATCCGGACGCGGACACCGTGATCGACGTGACCCGGCCGGTGGACGAGGTCATCGCTCAGATCACCTCCTGCGCGGTCGTCGCCTCGTCGTCGCTGCACGGAATCGCGGTCGCGGATTCGTTCGGGATTCCCTCCATGCGTCTTCCGTACGCGCGGACCGGGGGTGACGGCATCGCCTACGTGGACTACAAGTTCACGGATTATCTGACCGCCCTCGACCGCCCGCTCCCCGAGATTCAGAGCGCACTGGTCGACGCGCTGAGGGCGGCTTACTGAGCGGTGACCGTACGCGACACGCGCGCGATGCGAGTCGTTCTTCGATCCGAGGCGTCGTCAGGGCGCCAGATCGCGGGCGAGGGTGGTCAGCACGAGCTTGGTCTTCATCTCGCCGGTTCGCGGCAGGTCGACGTCGCGGTTGCGCAGGGCCTGTGCGAGCAGTTCCTCGGTCCTGGTCGCGTCGGCGATGTCGGCGCGCACCGAGACCTCGAGGAAGTGCAGGTCCTTGACGGTCCACTCCTCAAGGGCCACGGAGTGCGGCAGAGTGTCCCAGTCCTGCTTCCACCTGACGGCGCGCACCGGTCCGAGCGCCCTCAGGCCCTTGAGGTCACCCTTCTCCAGTTCGACCGCATCCCGCAGCAGGTGGCGGTGCGGCTTGGTGAGGAGCCCGTCCAGCGCACCGCGCTCAGGCCTGAGCGCCGACTCGACAAGCTCCTCATCGGCCTTCCGGTCGTCCTGCAGCGACGCGGACAGCATGGGCCTGAAGGCGGGACCGGTCCTGTCCTCCTCGATCCTGAACTCCCAGTCCTCGTCCTCGTCCTTGAGGTTCTTCTGCCACTCGGGCGGCAGCGGCGGGCACGGCCGCAGCTTGACGGTCATGTCCATCTCGCGCTCGCCCCCGTGATCCCCGTCGTCCATGCGCAGACGGAAGATGACCCCGCGCTCGAGGAAGGGCAGCGAGATGCCGTCACCGCCCTTCCTCGGGCTGTCCCAGAAGTGAATGGTGCGAAGGCGGCCCTCGCCGCCCCGGAGCCCGAGCGCGGCGATGGCCCCCCGGGCTTCGTCGCCGGAAAAGCTGATCTTGATTTCGGCGGTAGCGGCCGTCAGGGTCTCTGCCATAGTGTCTTTATCGCACAATGTGATGGTATATGCACTCTGAGTATTCGATCATCCGTGGCCGAACCGTTCCCACTCCCACCGATTCGGAGGACGAGTCATGCCGTTGAAGAGATACGGGGTGCTGGCCGCCCGCGCCGTCGACCGGCGCCGGGAAGGATCCAGCGACACCCCGCACTACCAGATCCACCTCACCGACGACGCCGGCACCCACTACCGGGCCGCGGTCAACGTCGAGTCCCAGCAGGCCCCCTCGGAGCTGCTCTACCTGGCCGACGACAACTTCCGCCACCCCGTGACGGAACTGCTGCCCCCGGCCGGCAGCGGATGGACCGCCCTGCCGTCGCAGCCGGGCACCGCCGCCCTGGACTTCATCCGGGGCAACCTCTTCGACCCCGCCTCGATGCGGACCCTCCCGCCCGACCTCGTGGGCGCCGACAACGACCTGGCCGATCTGCTCGACCACTACGTGCAGCGGGCCATCGCCGATCCCACCGCCGCCCTCTACGTCTTCGGACAGCAATGGGGGCCCGAGACGGGCGCCGCCGACAAGGTGTTCGGGTTCGAGCCCGGCAACGGCGTCCACGACATCCACATGAACCAGGGCAACAGCGGGCGCTTCCGCTCCGACAACGGAGTCCGGCAGGACGGAGCCCTGCTCGTGCACCTCCCGGCCGAGGACCGCTGGGTCGCCGTCTTCCTGGCCTTCCAGTCCCAGGCCTGGCACACCGACAACGCCACCGGGAACCCCATCGGCACCGCACCGCCCCGCCCCAGCGACCACGAGGAACCGGTACGGATCATGGCCGCGCTGGTCAATCCCGTCGGCCCCGCGCCCGAGGCCGAGACCATCACGGTGCTCAACACCTCCCCCGCCCCGGTCGACCTCCGGGGATGGCATCTCGCCGATCAGAACCGGCAGACCATCCCTCTCCCCACCGGCACACTCCCGCCCGGCACCACCCTCACCGTCCCGGCCGGCAACGGATTCCACCTAGGCAACCAAGGCGGCACCATCACCCTGCTCAGCCCTGACGGCCTCAAGGTCCACGGCGTCTCCTACACCGCGCAACAAGCGCGACGCGAGGGCCGGACCATCACCTTCTGAGACGCCGTCACTCCGCAGCAGCCGCAGTGCAGCGGTCCCCAAAAACGACCAAGAGCCCGTTTCGGATTCCTCCGAAACGGGCTCTGACCTGCGACTTTCACAAGTCGGGACGACAGGATTTGAACCTGCGACCCCTTGACCCCCAGGAGTGAGGGTCGGGGGAATTTCCTGGACATAACAGACGTAATAGGGGCGCAAGCTGTGTACAGCAGACTACGTCGTACGTCATCGCGCACACAGTGTGGTCCCCAACTGGTCCCCAAACTCACCGCACTGGGGGCCACGCTCCTGCTCGAAGCGTGCGGCCCAACCGCGTGCGAGCCGATGGCTCACCAGCCGCCCCTAGACTGGGCGGCGAGGGTGAAGGCCGGCACTTGGTATCGGTGAAGCGGGCCGTCGCCCGGGAGTGAGGAAGCACTCTTGCCCGTTGCCCCCCCCATCGAGCAGCCGCCTCGTCGCGAAAGGCCACCGGATGGCCTGCACGCCATCCGGCGCGCGCACCGCTGTCGGCGCCGCCGGGTACGGTGGCCCTGCGCGCGACTGTGCACCAGGGGGAGTCGTCCCACGGGCCGGGGGTCCGGTGGCACCGAGGCCGGGTGGTGAGACCGACGAGTTCGGCAACCGCTACGAGGGCGGCTGGACAATCAGGCACGCCTTGGACGTCCTTCTCGGGCACGGCGATTCGCTCACTCTCAAACCGAACGGAATTCTCGGCGAAGCAACCGAGTTCGCCTACCGCCACGGCGGTCACACCGAGGTGCACCAGGTCAAACGACAACAAAACCGCAATACCAACGGCTGGGACGTCGCGCCCCTTGGATGCGAAGTGGATCTGGCGGCCCCTGCGCACCGACGCCGAGGCAGGTCACGACTTCCAGCTCGTCTCCATAGTGCCGGCCCGACCACTCCAGGAACTCGGCGACCGCGCCCGTCGCTCCGATGACTTCCCCTCCTTCGTCCGTGACTGGCTGAGGAGCCGCATGTCTCAGCCGGCGTAGCCCCTCCTGATCCGGTCCAAATGCTGGCTCACCACCATCAGTTCCTGGCGGTACTGCTCCCTGGGCAGGGACAATAGGAGCTGGTGAAGATCGGTGAGTTCGATCGTCGCCGCGCCGTAGTCGCCCAAGGTGACCAGGAGAGTTCCGGCGTGAAGCCGAACCTCCATCACTACCTGCATCTCCTGCGTCTACGACCCGCACCAGGGCCAGTGCGGGATCTGCCTCACCGGGCACCTGCCCCCCGGCCCTGATGCGGGGCGGCCGGGCAGCACAACTGCTCGACCTTCCCCCCGGCGCAACGCTGGGCGTCGGCGGGGTCCCGTTCGAGGCCACCACCGTCGCCTTCCGCCCCGGCGACGAACTCGCCCTCTACACCGATGGCCTGGTCGAAACGCGACGCGAGCCCAGCGACGCGCATCTGGACACCCTCCTCGACGCCTTCACCGCGACACGTGGTCACGAGCTGGAAGACACCTGCGACCGCATCCTGGAGATCCTGCGGGCGCCCGGTGACGAGGACGACGTCGCGCTGCTCATCGCCCGAGCCAACTGAGCATCTGCGCCGACTCACGGGTGAGGGGACCGTCGGTGTCCATACCGAGTCGCTCCAGAAGCTCACGGACGTGAAGACGAGTGGAAGCCTCCAGCAGAGTGGCGTAGGTGTCGGCCGCTGTGCGCGTGCGGTGCCGGCTGGTAACCCAGAGGGCCCAGGTGAGGACGGCGGCGGGCCACCACCATGCGGCGAGCGGGAGATAGAGCACCGCCCAGGCGGTCAGCGTGGTGGCCCGCGTGAGGCTCTCGCGGGCCGCCGTGATGTCGGCGCGCACGGGGTCGGGCAGGATCAGCCACAGGTGCGGCCAGAGAACCACCAGATCGAGGTCGTGGTCATGGTGCAGACGCACGGCCGCAGCGTGGATGCGGTCTCCACTCCACGTGGGGCGATCGGGATGTTCAAGGGAAACGCGGGTCAGCGCCGCGCGAGCGGCATGGCGTACGGCCTCGTCGGCATATGTCTTGCGAGCGCGGGCCAGGGCGGCTTCGTGCAGAGCCTGGCGCAGGACCTCGGCCCGCGCCTGCCAACGTCGTCTCCGCAACCGGGTGAACAGGCCGGCGAGGTGGCGGGCTCCGACGGGCCAGGACTGCCAGCCGGCTGCCAGGTAGAGCCGCTCGGCGAACGAGCCGAGTGCCTGGGCGGCCAGCCCGGTGGCAGCGGCACCGAGGAGCACCGCGGCCAGCAGTACGGCCCGGCCGCCGGCGGTGCCGAAGACGGGGGCGTCGGCCCACGCCGTGATCCTGTCCGACAGCCGGCGCGGGGAGAAGGGGTCACTCTGGCCCAGGGCATGGGCGGTGGCGGCCACACCCAGATACAGAGCTCCGGGCAGGACCAGCAGTGACAACCAGCGTTCGGCGAGCTTCTTGCCGAGTTCGGCCCACATGTCGGCCATCGGCTACAGCAGGTCCCGGCGCAGTGCGTCGCCGGTGACCGCGCAGCTCGGTACGGGCAGACGGCCCTGGGGTAACCAGTAGCGCTCACATCGCCCGGCCGGGCACAGGTACACCGGTTCGGACATGCGTTCCCCGCTGAGGCCCACGGCACGGACGCCGCGATCCGTCACGCGGCCGCGGTCGCTGTAGGCGTACAGTCCTTGGACGTCACCGAGGGCCTGCAGCACCCTGTGCAGGGCATCGACCGGCCCGGTGATCTCCTCGCCGGCGCGCACTGCGCCCAGCACGTCCTCGAGGACCGTGTCGCTGCGGGCCGGACCGTCCCTCAGGTCCTGACGAATGTCGTCCTCTCTCGCGCAGACGATGGCCAACCGGCGCGCTGCCTCGTCGAAATCCCCCACGGTTCCCCCGTCTCCGTTCGGCCACGCGACAGCGGGTCAGGCCGAGCCGACTGCCCCTCGTATCACCAACAGTGTCGCTACTATCACCAGATGTTAGCGACGGGGGAGGCGCAGTGCGCGATGTTTGGTTGGGGGCCGTCCGAGCCCGCTTGCAGCAGGTCCGCGACAGTCGTGATCTGTCGGCCGTGGTCGGGCACGCGGCGCTCCAGGAGGCTCGCCAACTCGACGAAGCCCGCACCGAGGACGATCTGGAGGCAGGGCTCACGCTCGGCTGGTTCCACTGGTACCGCAGCCGGGCGCTGGACGAAGACGCGGCCCAAGTCTCCCTGCAAGCCGCCGTGTCCGCACTGACCATGTGCTTCATCGCTGGCGTCGACGATCTCCCGGAGCCGCTGCTGCCCCTTCTCGCCGACGCGGCTTCCCCATTGGCCGGGCAACTCCTCGGCCGCGTACAGCACGTACCGGATCCGGGGCCGCTGTCCCTCGCGGTCGATCTCTGGCAGCGCATCGTCCAGTCCACCAGCGCTGCCCATCCGGACCGCGCGGGCATGCTGTCCAACCTCGCCTCCGCGCTGCGGGAGAGATACGAACGCACCGGCGCCGACAGGGACCTGGACGACGCCGTCCGCCACCTCGAACAAGCCGCAGTCCTCGCCCGCACCGGCCAGACCGACCGGGCGTTGATTCTGTCCAACCTGGCCGGCGCACTCGTGCAGCGGTTCGAACGCAGCGGTTCGCCTGGCGACCTGGACAGGGCCATCGCGGTGGAACGCAAGGCGATCGCCACCGCACCGCCCCATCACCCGCAACGGACCCTGCTCCTGTCCGGCCTGGGCAGGGCGTTGCTTCGCCGGGGGCAGCGGACGGGCTCGGAAGCCGATCTGAAAGCCGCCGTCACCTCCCTCCGGCTGGCCGTGGCCGCATTGCCCGTCGGCGACCCCGCACACGGCACGTCCCTGTCCAACCTCGCCACCGCGATGCAGGCCCGGTTCGAGAGAACCGGCTCGCATGCCGATCTGGACGGCGCCGTGGAGCACTTCCGGCAGGCGGCGATCGCCACTCCGGAGGACCACCCCGACCGTGTGGGGGTATTGGCCAACGCGGGTGCCGCGCTGGTACGACGTTTCGAGCGAACCGGTGCATCACACGACCTGGACTCCGGTGTCGAGCACCTTCAGCAGGCTCTGGCCGCCGACCCCGGCGGTGATGCCTTCCGAGTGGTTCTCGTCAACCTCGGCACGGCCTTGCTGCGCAGAGCCCAACGGACAGGCTCAGCAGCGGACCTCGACTCGGGCGTCGGCCACCTGCGACGAGCCGTCGCCGCCTTCCCCGGCTCCCACCCCGACCGCGCTTCGCCGCTGACCAACCTCGGCAACGCCCTGCTGAACCGGTTCAAACGGAACGGATCACCGGACGACCTGGAGGCCGCCGTCACCGCGCACGAACAAGCGGCGGCGGCCACGCCCGTCGACCATCCGACCCGGGCGGGTCTCCTTGCCAACCTCGGAATCGCGCTGACGAGCCGATACCAGCGAAACGGCACGGCATCAGATCTGGACGCCGCCATCGCCGTCACACAGGAGGCCCTCGCCGCCACCCCGGCCGGCCACCCCTCGTTGCCGTCGTTCCTGTCCAACCTCGCAAGCTTGCTGCGGGCACGGTTCATACGCACCGGAGCCGAAACAGACCTGGACGCCTCCATCGACTACCTGCAGAGTGCCATAGCCTCCACTCCCACCGACCACCCCCTGCTGGCCGGGCGGCTGTCCAACCTCTGCAACGCCCTGCACTCCCGCTCCCAACGGACCGGCGCCGGAGCAGACCTGGAGGCCGCCGTCACCGTGGGTTGGCAGGCGGTGTCCGTCACCGCCGTGGACAACCCCGACCGGGCGGCGTTTCTGGCCAACCTCGCCAACCCGCTGATCAGCAGATACCAGCGCGACGGCGTGGAGGCGGACCTCGACACCGCCATCGCCGTCGGACAGCAGTCGGTCAGCGCCGCACCGGCCCACCACGTCGACCGCGCGGAGTACCTGTCCACCCTCGGCGACGCGCTGCTCCGCAGACACCAGCGCAACGGCGCGAGCGCGGACCTGGACGGCGCCGTCGAGCGGCTTCGGGAAGCTGCCGACTCCACCCCGGCCGGGCACTCCCACCGTGCCATGCGGCTGTCCAACCTCGGCAACGCCCTGCGGACACGATTCGAGCGGACGGGCGTGAGTGAGGACCTGAGCGCTGCCGTCACCGTCGGTCGGGAAGCGGTGGCCGCTGCTCCGGGCAACCACCCCGACCGCGCCGCCTTCCTGCTCAACCTCGGCAATGCACTGCGTCGGCACGGTGAGACGGGCCAGGACACTTCTGCCCTGGAGCAAGCGGCGGCCTATTACACGGAAGCCGCGCGGCAGACGACGGCGTCGCCCTCCGTCCGCATCCGGGCGGGAACCGCGGCAGCCGGCCTGCTGGCGGCGTCCGGTGAGACGGACAGGGCGGCACAGGTGGCGGAAGCATCCGTCCTGTTGCTGCCGCAGGTGGCTCCCCGGCATCTGGAACGTGGTGATCAGCAGCGAGCGATCGGGGGTTTCGCCAACCTGTCCAGCGATGCGGCATCGCTGGCGCTCGCAGCCCAGGAGGGGACGCTGGGCGAGCGGGCGGAGCGGGCTCTGCGGGTGCTGGAGGCCGGCAGGGCGGTCCTGCTCAGCCAGCAGCTCCAGACGCGCAGTGACCTCACCGACCTGTCCGAACGGCACCCCGAACTGGCCCGCAGGTTCACGGAGCTGCGGGAGGTCCTCGACACGCCGGCGGGCTCCACAACCCCCGGCGAGGCGGGCACCTCGGGTGCGGCCGCCCTGCCACCGCAGGACCACATGGCACGGCACCGGCGCGACGCCGCCGCGGAACTGGCCGAGGTCATCACCGAGATCCGCGCGCTGGACGGGTTCGCCTCGTTCGCGCTGCCACCGGAGACGAGTGAACTCCTTGCGCAGGCGTCACAAGGACCCGTGGTGGTGTTCAACATCAGCCGCTACCGAAGCGACGCACTGTTGCTGAACAGCGACGGCATCACCGCCTTGCATCTGCCCGGCCTCACCACCGAGGGCCTCGTCGAGCAGATCGTCGGTTTCCGGCAGGCCCAGTCCCTCGCCGGGGCCGGTACCACACCCGCGCAGAGGAAAGAGGCCCAAGCCAGGCTCGTCGCTGTGCTGGAGTGGCTGTGGGACACGGCTGCCGGCCCGGTCCTCGACGTCCTCGGGTACGGCGCCCCGCCCGTGGGAGCGGAAAACAGTGAGAGCGACGTGAAGCCCCTGCCGCGGATCTGGTGGGCACCGGGCGGCCTGTTGGGGCTACTGCCCCTGCACGCAGCCGGTCACCACACCGGCCCCGCAGACGAGGCCCGTCGACGCACGGTGATGGACCGCGTCGTCTCCTCGTACACCCCCTCCGTGCGCGCCCTGCGCCACGCCCGTGAGCGCGATCAAACCCCTTCCGGGACCGGCCGCAGCCTGCTCGTCGCCATGCCCACCACACCCGGCCTGCCCGACGACGGCCGACTGGACTCCGTCGAGCAGGAGGCCTCCGAGCTCCACGCGCTGCTCCCGAACCCTCTGCTGCTCCGGGAACCGGACCCGGGCATTGCGGCCGAGGCCACACTCGTGCCGACCAAGGCCAACGTGCTCAGGTTCCTGCCGGAGAGCACGATCACCCACTTCGCCTGTCACGGCGCGAACAACCCCTCGGATCCCTCGAAGAGCCTTCTGCTGCTGCACGATCACGACAGCGATCCGCTCACCGTCGCCAGCCTGGCCCCCCTCGTCCTCGAACAGGCCCGGCTGGCCTATCTGTCCGCCTGCCACACGGCCGCCGCCGACAACGTCGAACTGCTCGACGAGGCGATCCACCTCACCTCAGCCTTCCTGCTCGCCGGCTTCCCCCACGTCATCGGCACCCTGTGGCAGATCGACGACGGTGTCGCCCGCACCATCGCTCGTTGGTTCTACGACGGTCTCGGAACCGGCACCGCGGAGGTGGACCCTCGGCAGGCCGCCCGCGCCCTTCACCAGGCTGTGTGCGACGCTCGCGACGGCCGGGACCTGCCGGCCGGGTTCGACCGAAGGCACAGCCCGGTGTTGTGGGCCGCTCACGTACACGCCGGAGCGTGAAAGCCCCGAGGACGCTGGCAAAGCCCCCGGGATGCGCCGGTGTTCGTGATCAGGTGATTTGAGCCGGCCGCCCGACCAGTGGCTCGCTTTCGCCCTCCACCCGCAGCCCGACGGGGTGACCGGCCAGGTGGTCCCCACCACCCGTCCCTCGTCGGCCGCGGCAGCCCCCGCGCTTCCCTCGACGGTGGCACCCGCCACCGCACCGGCGCGCCTCGGCGCGATGTACCACGTCCTGCAGCTCAGCAGCGCGCTGACCGAGGCGGTCACCGCACACCAGGTCTGCGAGGTCGTCTCCGAACAGCTCCTGCCGGCCTTCGGGGGCCAGCAGATGGCGATCTACGTGGTCCGGAACAAAGCGATGCAGCTCCTGCACCACACCGGTCACCACGAGACCTTCCTAGACTGGCTCCAGGGCGTTCCCGTGCACGCCCGCTGGCCCGGAACGGAAGCCCTCACCTCCGGTGCTCCCCTCTTCATCGAGTCCCAGAAGGATCTCGTGCAGGGCTACCCAGGCATTCCCACCGGTCAGGCGAGCTCCTGGGTGTATCTGCCCCTGCTCGCCTCCGACCGCCCGGTCGGCACCTGCGTCCTCGGCTTCGACGAGCCCCATCACTTCACGGAGAAGGACCGCGGCGTGCTGACCGCGCTCGCCGGGCTGATCGCTCAGGCTCTGGAACCAGCACGGCTGTACGACTCCGAGTTCGCCGTGGCCCACGGGTTGCAGCAGGCGCTCCTGCCGCACCGCCTGCCGAAAGTCCCGGGCATCCGGACCGTCGCACAGTACCTTCCCGCCACCAGCGGCATGGACATCGGCGGCGACTGGTACGACGTCATCCCGACCGGCAGCGGGGCCCGCCTCGTCACCGGTGACGAGGCAGGGCACAGCGTCGCCGCTGCAGCCACCATGACCCAACTGCGCAGTGCGGTACGCGCGTTCGTCGCCGCCGGCCACACACCCGGCGACGTGATGTCAGGCGTCAACCGCACCCTCATCGAGCTCGACAGCGACCTGCTGCTACATCTGTCTCGAAACCCACCGCGATCACGCCTACGCGGGCATCGCCGGCCACCCGGCCCCACAAGCACCTTAGCCCTGTCGCGGAAGGCTGTATGGCCCACCTTGACTGAGTCGAGGTGGGCTTTGACCGTGTTCAAGCGGACTGGTCCCCAACAGGTCCCCGAAAATGATCAATAGGCCACTCCAGATCCTCTCTGAAATGGCCCCTGACCTGCGACTTCGCAAAGTCGGGACGACAGGATTTGAACCTGCGACCCCTTGACCCCCAGTCAAGTGCGCTACCAAGCTGCGCCACGTCCCGATGCGCTCACTCGCGGTGACCCGCGTGATCGCGCGAACAGAACTTTACCCCACCGGCGGGGGTGCGCCGAAGAGGGCCCGGGGCGGGGCGGCGACAATCGGTCGTATGGGAAACGCGGGCGCAGCGGCGGGAAGGCCAGCGGACAGCCGGGACCGGGACGTGGCGGGGCGGGCGCGGAGCGCCCGGCCGCGGGACGGGCTGGGACGGCCGCTGCCGTACGGGGCGGAGGGGGTGGCCCGCCAGCCGGAAGGGGTCGTCAGGTCCCCGCGGGAGACGGTCGCCGAGGCACAGGCGCTGCTGGACGCCGGGAAGCCGTTCCACGCGCATGAGGTGTTCGAGGACGCCTGGAAGTCCGGGCCCGAGTCCGAGCGGACGCTGTGGCGGGGACTGGCGCAGCTGGCGGTGGGGCTCACCCACGCGGCGCGCGGCAACGGCGTCGGTGGGCCGCGGCTGCTGCGACGCGGCGCGGGAGCGATCGAGGAGTGGGCGGCCGGGAAGGGCGACGAGCGGCCGTACGGGCTGGATCTGGACAGGCTGGCCGGGTGGGCCCGGGAGCTGGCCGGGCGGGTGGAGCGCGGGGCGGGGCCCGTGGACGCGGGAGTCGAGGCGCCGCGGCTCGGTTCCTGAGCGAGGGCCGCCGGGGCCCCACGGAGGCGGTGCGTTCACTGTCGGTGGCATGCGGCAGACTCGGGGTGTGCGAAAGATTCATGTCATCGGAATCGGTGCGGGCGATCCCGACCAGCTGACCCTGCAGGCGGTCAAGGCACTGCGGAGCACGGACGTGTTCTTCCTGCTCGACAAGGGCGAGGTGAAGAACGATCTGACCCAGCTCCGCCGGGACATGGTGGACGCACACCGGCCCGAGGGCGGGTACCGGGTGGTGGAGGCCCGTGACCCGGAGCGGGACCGCGGGGCGGGCGGGGCCGCGTACTCGCCGGCCGTGGAGGACTGGCGCAGTGCCCGCGCCGGCATCTACGAGCGGCTGATCTCCGAGGAGTTGGGCGAGGACGGCACCGGGGCGTTCCTGGTGTGGGGGGATCCGTCGCTGTACGACAGCACGCTGGGGATCCTGGAGGAGGTGCTGGCCCGGGGCGCGGTGGAGTTCGAGTACGACGTGGTGCCCGGTATCAGCAGCGTCTCCTCGCTGGTGGCCCGGCATCGTACGGGGCTGAACCGAGTGGCGCGGCCGGTGCAGATCACCACCGGGCGGCGGCTGGCGGAGGGCTTCCCGGAGGGGGTGGACGACGTCGTCGTGATGCTGGACGCGCACCAGGCCTTCCGGAAGTACGCCGAGGAGGACATCGACATCTACTGGGGCGCCTACCTCGGCACCCCGGACGAGATCCTGGTCTCCGGTCCCCTGGCCGAGGCGGCCCCGCGCATCGAGCGGCTGCGCGCCGAGGCCCGGGAGCGCAAGGGGTGGATCATGGACACATATCTGCTGCGCAGGCACCCCGGTCCCGGGGGATCCTGACGGGCGGGTCGAGAAGGCCGGTCCGTCGGGCTCGGTGGTCAGGAGCCGTCGAACCCCAGCCGGGTGAGTACGGCCGCCACGTCCGGCACCGCCGTCACGCCGGCCGGAAGCGGGGGACGTCGTACGACGACCACGGGCAGCCCGAGTTCCCGTGCGGCCGTCAGCTTGGCGGCCGTGGCGTCGCCGCCGCTGTCCTTCGTCACCAGCACGTCGATGGCGTGGGCGCGCAGCAGCTCGGTCTCCCCGGCGAGGGTGAAGGGGCCGCGGGCCAGGATCACTTCGGTGTGCGGCGGCAGGGTCGCTTCGGGCGGGTCGACCGACCGTACGACGAAGTGCAGGTCCGCCAGATGGGCGAAGGCCGCGAGGCCCAGTCGGCCGGTGGTGAGGAACACCCGGCGGCCCAGGCCGGGCAGTGCCTCGGCGGCAGCGGCCAGGGACGCGACGTCGTACCAGCGGTCGCCGGGGGCCGGGCACCAGCCGGGGCGGCGCAGGACGACCGCGGGGACCGAGGCGGCCGTGGCCGCCCGGGCCGCGTTCGCCGTGATCGACTCGGCGAAGGGGTGCGTGGCGTCGACGACGGCGTCCACCTCGTGCGTGCGCAGCCAGTCGGCGAGGCCCTCGGCACCGCCGAACCCGCCGATCCGTACCTCGCCGGCTTGCACGCCCGGACGGGCGACCCGGCCCGCCAGCGACGTGGTGACCCTGACTCCGGGTCGGGCGGCGAGGTCGGCGGCGAGGTGCCGGGCCTCGGCGGTGCCGCCGAGGATCAGGATGTGCGGGGGCATGAGGGTGAGCGTACGAGGTCGTCCGCACCGGTTCGCCGCCCGGGTCGCTAGGGTCCGGCCATGGAATCCGTGCGTGCCGTCCTGATCGACATCGACGGTGTCCTCACCGTCTCCTGGAAGCCGCTGCCGGGTGCGGTGGAAGCGTTGCGGAGTATCCGTGCGGCCGGTCTCGGCGTGGCCCTGGTGACCAACACGACGTCCCGGACGCGGGCGTCGATCGCCGAAACCCTGGCGGAGGCCGGTTTCGAGGTGGAGGCCGAGGACGTCCTCACCGCGCCCGCGCTCACCGCCGCCCACCTCGCCGAGCACTTTCCGGGCGCCCGATGTGCGTTCCTCAACAGCGGTGACATCGAGGAGGATCTCGGTGGCGTCACCCTGGTCGACGAACGTCCCGACGTGGTCGTCGTGGGCGGTGCCGGGCCCGAGTTCGACTACGCCGCGCTCAACCGGGTCTTCGGGTACCTGCAGCAGGGTGCCCGGCTGCTCGCCGTGCACCGCAACCTGTACTGGCGGACCGAGGCCGGTCTGCAGCTGGACTCGGGCGCCTTCCTGCTCGGGCTGGAGAAGGCCGCACGCGTCGAGGCGGAGGTGATGGGCAAGCCGTCCCCGGCGTTCTTCGAGGCGGCGCTGGCCCGGCTGGGTGTGACCGCGGACCAGGCGCTGATGGTCGGCGACGACGTCGAGTCGGACGTCGTCGCGGCACAGCGCGTCGGCATCACGGGGGTGCTGGTCCGTACGGGGAAGTACCAGCCGGAGACGCTCGCCGGTGCGAGCGGCACCCCGGACCACGTCGTGGACTCCTTCGCGGACCTGGCTGCGCTGCTCGGGCTAGCGCAGTAGCAGCTGCAGGCCGCCCACGACAGTCGCGGCGATCACCAGTTGCTCGAACAACCGCTGGTCGATCCGGTTCACAGCCCATTTGCCGAACAACGCGCCGGGCACGACGAACACCACGAGCGCCGCGTCGAGGAGCAGCGAGTTGCCGTCGATCAGGCCGAGTCCGGCGCTGAAGGGCACCTTGGACACGTTGACGATGAGGAAGAAGAAGGCCGACGTGCCGAGGAAGCCGAGCTTCCGGAAGCCCGCCGACAGGAGATACATCGACATCACCGGTCCGCCCGCGTTGGCGACCATCGTCGTGAACCCGCCGAGGACGCCGTACGAGCGGGCCTTCATCCGGCCCGCCCGGGTGGTCACCGCGTCCGGCTCGTCCCCCGCCTCGGCCCGGCGCCGCCGCCACAGCGTGACGCCGGCCATCAGCAGCAGGATCGCGCCGATGGAGGTCCGCACGATCTCGTCGTCGGCCCACACCAGGAACAGCGTGCCGACCACCACACCGGCCGCCACCGCCGGGAACAGCCGCCACAGCGTGGGCCAGTGGGCGTGCCGCCGGTAGGTGAGGACGGCGAGCACGTCGCCCGCGATGAGGACCGGCAGCAGCACGCCGGTGGAGGCCCGGGCCGGCAGGACCGCCGCGAAGACGGCGAGGCTGACCGTGTTGGCCCCGCTGACGGCGGTCTTGGAGAAGCCCACGAGCAGGGCCGCGAAGGCGAGGGCGGCGAACTCCCAGCCGGACAGGTGCCAGAGCGTCATCGTGTTCATGCGGGAACCGATGCTATGCGCACGCATCCGGCGGCGTAAGGACCGTCTCGCAGGTCGGAGCCCCCCCCCCCGGTCGGCAAGTCGCTAGTGCCGCTCGACCAGCACCGCGCTGCCCTGCCCCACTCCGACGCACATGGTCGCCAGACCCCGCTCCGCGCCCGTGCGGCGCATCCGGTGCAGCAGCGTCGTCAGGATGCGGGCGCCGGAGCAGCCGAGCGGGTGGCCGAGGGCGATCGCGCCGCCGGTGGGGTTCACCAGGTCGGGGTCGATGCCCAGCTGGTCGACGCACGCGAGTGCCTGCGCGGCGAACGCCTCGTTGAACTCGGCCTCCTGGAGGTCGCCGACCTCCCAGCCGGCCCGGGCGAGGACCTTGCGGGTGGCGGGGACCGGGCCGATGCCCATCACGTCGGGGTGCACGCCCGCCGAGGCGCCGGCGACGTAGCGGCCGAGGGACTCCAGGCCCAGCTCGTTCAGGGCCTCCTCGCTGACCAGCAGGAGCCCGGCCGCGCCGTCGTTCATCGGCGAGGCGTTGCCCGCCGTGACCGTGCCGCCCGCGCGGAAGACCGGCTTGAGGCGGGACAGCTTCTCCAGTGAAGTGTCCTCGCGGACGCACTCGTCCTGCTCGACCGTGATGCCGTCCGGGCGCTCCACGGGCAGGATCTCGTCGTCGAAGTGGCCGTTCTTGCGTGCGGCGGCGGCCAGTTGGTGGCTGCGCAGCGCGAACTCGTCCTGCCGGGCGCGGGAGACGCCGTAGCGTTCGGCGACCTCCTCGGCGGTCTCGCCCATGGCCAGCACGCCGTGCAGGTCCTTCATGGCCGGGTTGACCAGGCGCCAGCCGAGCCGGGTGTCGGAGGTCTCGATGCGGTGCGGCAGGGCCTCGTCGGGGCGGGGCAGGACGAAGGGGGCGCGGCTCATCGACTCGGAGCCGCCCGCGATCACGATGTCGGCCTCACCCGCGGCGATGGTGCGGGCCGCGGTGGTGACTGCTTCGAGGCCGGAGGCGCACAGCCGGTTGACGGTGGCGCCGGGCACCGACTCGGGCAGGCCCGCCAGCAGCGCGGCCATGCGGGCGACGTTGCGGTTGTCCTCGCCGGCCTGGTTGGCGGCGCCCCAGTAGACGTCGTCGATGCGGGCGGGGTCGAGCGCCGGCACCTCGGCCACCAGGTGGCGGATCACGGTCGCCGCGAGGTCGTCGGGCCGTACGGCGGACAGGGCCCCGCGCAGCTTGCCGATGGGGGTGCGGCGGGCGGCCGCGAAGTGGACGGGACGCACGGCTGGGACTCCTGACCTACGACGCTGTGGATCGGAACGAATCTACGGTGTGTGCCAGGCACACTTAATTAGCACTGCTAGTTTTGGACTATAGACCTCCGGGCGGCTCCCTGGGAAGATCCCCCGGAACCTTCACCCAGGCAGCCGGAGGAGACATGGCCCACGCCCGCGAGCACATCCTCGACGGCATCGTCGTACGCGAGTGGCCGCACCCGGAGCCGCGCTATCTGGCCCTCGTGGTGCACGGCTACGGGGAACACGCCGGCCGCTACGACGAACTGGCGGGCGTTCTCAACGCGCACGGGGCGGCGGTGTACGGGCCCGATCACGTCGGGCACGGCAGGTCGGCGGGCGAGCGGGTGGTGATCGAGGACTTCGAGGACGTCGTCACCGACGTGCACGCGGCGGCGGACCTCGCCCGCGCCGCGCATCCGGGCCTGCCGCTCGTCATGGTCGGCCACTCCATGGGCGGTCTGATCGCGGCCCGGCACGCCCAGCGGTACGGCGCGGAGCTGAGCGCGCTGATCCTTTCCGGGCCGGTGATCGGCGTCTGGGAGCTGCCCGGGCGGCTGCTGGCCCTGCCCGAGATCCCCGACACCCCGATCAGCCCGGCCGCGCTCTCCCGTGACCTGTCGGTGGGCGCCGAGTACGCCGCCGACCCGCTGGTCTGGCACGGCCCGATGAAGCGGCCGACGCTCCAGGCGTTCGTCCGCACCCTGGAGACCGTGGCCGAGGACGGGGACATCGGGCCGCTGCCGTTGCTGTGGCTGCACGGGGACGACGACCGGCTGGTTCCGCTGCCGGGGAGCCGGGTCGGGGTGGAGCGCCTCAGCGGCGGCCGGCTGACCGAGCGGATCTTCGCCGGGGCGCGGCACGAGGTGTTCAACGAGACGGACCGCGCGGATGTCTTCGCGGAGGTGCTCCGCTTCGTCGACGCGGAACTGCGTCCCGGTGGGGCGCACGCGGCGGATCCAGAGCACCCGGCCGGCCCCGCGCGCCCGGCCGATCCGGCACTCCCCCGCTGACCGGAAGCCCAACCGGCCGCGCAGACAGGCGCGTTGGCGGACCGTCCCGGACGGACAGGTGGCCGAGGACCGTCTCCGCCCCGTCCCAAGATCGTGTCAGACTGCTGACACGCCCCCCCCCGGACGGCAGGGGGCCTCTCGAACGGAGGGACTGGACGTGACGGGGACCGAGCCGGCCGCTCAGGAGATCGACACCACCCGGCCGCATCCGGCGCGGGTGTACGACTGGTTCCTCGGCGGCAAGGACAACTACCCCGTCGACGAGGAACTCGGCCGCCGGATCGCGGCGATCGACGGGGGCGGCGCCCCGCGGGCCGCCCTGGCCAACCGGGGGTTCATGCGCCGGACCACGCGCGCGCTGGCCCAGGAGGCCGGCATCCGCCAGTTCCTGGACATCGGCACGGGCATACCGACCGAGCCCAACCTGCACCAGATCGCCCAGTCCGTCGCCCCGGACGCCCGGGTCGTCTACGTCGACAACGACCCGATCGTGCTGGCCCACGCGAACGCGCTGCTGCGCGGCACCGCCGAGGGCGTCACCGAGTACGTCCAGGCCGACGCCCGCGATCCGCGCGCCATCCTCGAACAGGCGGCCCCTGTCCTGGACTTCGACCGTCCCGTCGCCCTGTCCCTGATCGCCCTGCTGCACTTCGTCGCCGACGAGGACGGCGCCCACGACCTGGTCGCCGCGCTGGTCGACGCGCTGGCTCCGGGCAGCTGCCTGGTGCTGTCCACGATGACGGCCGACTTCGAACCAAAGAACGTCCAAAAGGGCATCGCCGCGTACGCCGCCGGCGGGGTGACCCTGGTGGCCCGCTCCCAGGCCGAAGTGGGCACGTTCTTCAAGGGGCTCGAGCTGCTGGAGCCCGGGATCGTCTCCGTGGCCGACTGGCGCCCCGAGAGCCGACCGGACGGCCCGATCTCGCTGTACGGCGCGGTCGGCCTGAAGCGCTGAGCCCCGCGCGGCCGTCCTACAGACCGAGCACGTGCGCGACGGTCCGCAGCACCCCGTTCTCGTTGTTGGACGGGGCGAGATGGCGGGCCCGGCGGACCACCTCCGGGTGGGCGTTGGACATCGCGAAGGACCAGTCGGCGGCGTCCAGCATCTCCAGGTCGTTGAGGTAGTCGCCGAACACCATGGTCTGCGCGGGCGTGATGCCCAGCTCGCGCTGCAGGCCGCGCAGGGCGGTGCCCTTGTTGGCGCTGCGGTTGATGACGTCGACCCAGTGCTCGCCGGAGACGACGACGTGGTGGGTGTCGGCGAAGGCCAGCAGGGCCGGGGCGGTGGTGTGCTCGGCGGACCCGAAGTCGAACAGCGCCACCTTGATCACGTCGTCCTCGACGGCGGTGACGTCCTCGACGATCCGGTGCTCGACGTAGTACTCGCGCACCTCCGCCAGGAACGCCTCGTCGGTCCGCTCGACGTACGCCGACCGCTTGCCGGAGACCACGATGCCCATGTCGACGCCGTCCGCGACCAGGCGCCGTACCGTACGGGCGAGGTCCGCGACGACGGACCGGTCGAGCACGTCGGAACTCAGCTCCACCCCGTCGCGGACCACATAGGTGCCGTTCTCCGCGATGAACACCATGCCCTCGGCGACCTCGGCGAACTGCCGGGCCAGCGTGATGTACGGGCGACCGCTCGCCGGACTGAACAGCACTCCGCGGCGGCGCAGTTCGGCGAGCATCGGCCACAGGCCGTCGGGTATCCGCTTGGCGTCGTCCAGCAGGGTGCCGTCCATGTCGGTGACGACGAGCCGGATGTCGGCGGGTCCGGCGGGCAGGCCGGGGACTTCGAGCAGGGACGCGGGCGTGGCGGGCATGTCCTTCTTCCGGTCGGTAACGGGATACGCGGTGGGCGGGCGGGTAGGAACCGAAGGCTCCAGTGTTCCTCATACGACCGGGCGCCTCGGAGGGTGGCCAAGCCCTCACGCTGCGCGTTTCCCCGGACAGCACGATCGACCGGGGGCACAATGACCACGACAACCGCACAGGAGAAGGGCGGCGACGTGAGCGCGGGCGACTCCCCGACGGCCGGACCGGCAAGGCTGAACACCTCCGTGGCGCACAACGCGCGGGTCTGGAACTACTGGATCGGCGGCAAGGACAACTACGAGGTCGACCAGCAGGTCGGCGAGCACGTCGCCGGGATGTTCCCGGTGATCCGGTCGGTGGCCCGTGCGGACCGGGACTTCCTGGGCCGGGCGGTGCGGTTCCTGGCCGAGGAGCGCGGCCTGCGCCAGTTCCTCGACGTCGGCACCGGGCTCCCGACGGTCGACAACACCCACGAGATCGCCCAGCGGATCGCGCCCGAGTCGCGGATCGTGTACGTCGACAACGACCCGATCGTGCTCGTGCACGCCCGCTCCCTGCTCACCAGCTCCCCCGAGGGCGTCACCGACTACATCGACGCCGACGTGCACGACGCGGACACCATCGTGCGCCGCGCCGGCGACACACTCGACCTGGACCGACCGGTCGCGGTGATGATGCTGGGCATCCTCAACTTCGTCCTGGACACCGACGCGGCCCGGGACATCGTGCGGCAGATCATGGCGGCGGTCCCCTCCGGCAGTCACCTGGTGCTCACCCACCCGACCTTCGACGCCGAGGTGGGCGGCGAGGGCAACGTCGCCGCGATGGAGTTCTGGAACGCCAACGCCACCCCGCCGATCACCGCCCGCAGCCGCGCCGAGATCGCCTCGTTCCTGGACGGTCTGGAGCCGGTCGAACCGGGTCTGGTGCCGTGCTCGCGGTGGCGCGCCGGGCCCGACGCCGCCGCGGTACCGCAGTACGGCGCGGTGGCCGTGAAACCCTGAGCCCGACGACACCGGGGCCCGGGCTCCGGCCCGCCGAGGAGGACGTATGACCACCCTTGCCGACCCGGTGCCCGGCGGACGCCCCGGCGACCTGCGCCGGGTGGCCGCGCTCACCGCCGAGCTGGCCGCCCGGGGCGTGCACGGGATCGTCCTGGCCTATGTGGACACGGCGGGCATCGGCCGGGTCAAGACGGTCCCGACGGCACGCCTGGAGGCCGCCGTGTCCTGGGGTGTCGGCATGTCGCCGGTGTTCGACACGTTCCTGGCCGACGACTCGATCGTCACCACCGACGTCCTCGGCTCCCCGGACGGCGACCTCAGGCTCTACCCGGACCTGGACCAGCTGGTGGTCCTGGCCGGGCAGCCCGGCTGGGCGTGGGCCCCCGTGGACCGGATCACGCAGGAGGGCGAGCGGCACCCCGGCTGTGCCCGGACCTTTCTGCGCCGGATCGTCGCCGACGCGGCCGACCGGCACGGCCTCGCGTTCAAAGCGGCCGTCGAGGTCGAGTGGGCGGTCGGCCTCGACGCGGCGCCCGGTGCGGACTTCGTCCCGGCGGTCTCCGGGCCGGCGTACGGCGCGACCCGGCAGATCGAGCTGAGCGACTACACCGCCGACCTGCTGGCAGCGCTCGCGGCACAGGGCGTGGACGTCGACCAGATCCATCCCGAGTACGCGGCCGGGCAGTTCGAGGTCTCGGTGGGCGCCCTGGACCCGGTGGCGGCGGCCGACCGCAGCGTGCTGGTGCGGCAGACGGTCCGGGCGGTTGCGCAGCGGCACCGGCTGCGGGTCTCCTTCGCGCCCGCGGTCCTGCCCGAGGGCGTCGGCAACGGCGGCCATCTGCACCTGTCCTGCTGGCGCGGCGGGGTGAACCTGCACTCCGGCGGCGAGGGCCGGTACGGAATGACGGCCGCGGCGGAGTCGTTCGTGGCCGGGGTGCTGGCCCGCCTGCCGGCGCTGACGGCGGTCACCGCGCCGAGTCCGGCCAGCTATCTGCGGCTCAGACCCTCCCGGTGGGCGGGCGTGTTCACCGCCTGGGGCCGGGAGACCCGCGAGGCCGCGCTGCGGATCGTCACCGGCACGGCGGGCCGCCGGGACCGGGACGCCAACATGGAGATCAAGCCGGTCGACCTGGCCGCCAACCCCTATCTGGCGCTGGGCTGTGTCATCGCCGCCGGCCTCGACGGGATGACGACGTCCCTGCCGCTGTCCGAGGAGATCACCGGGGACCCGGCCCGCTACGGCCCGGACGAGGCGGCGGCCCGCGGGGTCGAGCGCCTGCCGACCTCGCTGCCGCAGGCCGTCGAGGAGTTCCGTGCCGACCAGGTACTGCGGGCCGCGCTGGGCCCGGTCCTGGCGGACGCGGTGACCGCCGTACGGCTCGGGGAGGCGGCCGCCGTGGACGGGCTGGACGACGCGCAGGTGGCGGCCGCCTACCGCTGGAAGTACTGACGATGCCCGCCCCCGGCCCCGGCCCCGGCCCCGGCCCCGTCGACGAGATGCTCGCCGCGCTGCCGCTGGTCGACCACCACTGCCACGGCGCCGTCACGGCCGATCTCGCGCCCGGGCAGTTCGAGTCGCTGATCACCGAGGGCGAGGCCTGGCCCGGCAGCTCGACCTTCGACAGCCCGGTCGGCGTGGCCGTACGCCGGCACTGCGCCCCCCTGCTGGACCTGCCCCGGCACGCGCCCCCGGCCGACTATCTGGCCCGGCGTGCCGAACTCGGCTGGCGCGAGGTCAACCGCCGGTTCCTGACCGCCGCGGGAGCCGAGGCCTTCTGCGTGGACACCGGCTACGCCCCGCACCCCGTCACCTCCCCCGCCGAACTGGCCGAGGCCGCGGGCACCGCCGCCCACGAGGTCGTACGGCTCGAGCAGGTCGCCGAGGCCGTGGCCGCACGGGGCGTGGAGGCGGGCGAGTACGCGGCCGTGTTCCCGGCGGCGGCCGAGGAGGCGGTACGGCGGCCCGGAGTGGTCGCGGTGAAGTCCGTGGCCGCCTACCGCACCGGCTTCGCGCTCGCCCCCGAGCGCCCCGCGCAGAGGGAGGTGGCGGAGGCCGCCCGGCGCTGGATCGCGGACGGCGGACGCCTGACCGACCCGGTCCTGGTACGGCACCTGCTGTGGACGGCCGTCGACCTCGGCCTGCCCCTCCAGCTGCACACCGGCTTCGGCGACGCCGACCTGCGACTGCACCGCGCCGACCCCGCCCTGCTCACCGACTGGCTGCGCCTGACGGCCGGCACGATCCCGGTCCTGCTGCTGCACTGCTGGCCCTACCACCGCCAGGCGGCCTACCTGACCACGGTGTTCGAGCAGGTGTACCTGGACGTCGGCCTGGCCCTGCACTACACGGGCCCGGCCCGCTCCCGCGCGGTGCTGGAGGAGGCGCTGGAGATCACCCCGTTCCGCAAACTGCTGTACAGCTCGGACGCCTACGGTGTGGCCGAGTTCCACCACCTGGGCGCACTGTCCTTCCGGCAGGGTCTGGCCGCAATGCTCCAGTCCCGGGTGGACGCCGACGAGTTGAGCCTGCCCGACGCCCTGCGTATCGCGGCCTGGACGGGCCGTGACAACGCCCGCCGACTGTACGGACTGCCCGCAAACGATCCGGCCCGCGACTGAGCGCGCGCCCCACCCGGAAAGTATGATCAAGCAATGTCTGACATGACCGAAACCACGCCCGGCTGGCTGACCACGGACGAGCTGGAAATGGCCAGGGCCCGGATGCCGATCCTGTACGTCGAGGCCGTGCCCGTGCGCGTGGACGACAGCGGCGAAGTCACGAGCATCGGACTGCTGCTGCGCATCGGCCCGGACGGAACGGTCAGCCGGACGCTGGTCTCCGGCCGCGTCCTGCACCACGAGCGGGTCCGTGACGCCCTGCTGCGCCATCTGGAGAAGGACCTCGGCCCGGTCGCGCTGCCCCGGGTGCCGGCCTCCCTGCAGCCGTTCACGGTCGCCGAGTACTTCCCGACTGCCGGCATCACGCCGTACCACGACCCGCGCCAGCACGCGGTGTCCCTCGCCTACATCGTCCCGGTGACCGGCGACTGCCGGCCCCGGCAGGACGCACTGGACCTGGTGTGGTTCAGCCCCCAGGACGCCGCCTCGCCGGCCATGCAGAGCGAGATGCCGGGCGGGCACGGGGTGCTGCTGAGGCAGGCCCTCGCCCACGTGGGTGTCGTGTCCTGACACAGGCCGCCCGGGTGACTGGCCTGCCTATCAGGCCAGTCAGGGCCCTGACCAGGGCTTTCCCGGACGCTTTCAGGTTGTGTTCAGCTCTGCGGCGGCCTGTGGCAACACCTTCACCAGAAGCCCCAAAACTATGGCAAAGGGGTCTGGGGAAGGGGCAGTTGACCATGCGAGGGTGCGCCCATGAGTACAGAGCACGTCCTCGACCAGCGGTCCCACGACCCTGGCCGCGCCCGCATCCGTGCGGCCGCGAACAAGGTGCCCGAGGTCACCGTCTACTTCTGGATCATCAAGGTCCTCACCACCGGCATGGGCGAGACCGCGTCCGACCTCCTGGCGCACCTGCTCGGCCCGGTCCCGGCGGTCGGCCTCGGCGCTCTGGCCCTGGTGGCGTCGCTCGCGGTGCAGTTCGCCGTCCGCCGGTACGTGGCCTGGGTCTACTGGACGGCGATCGTCATGGTCAGCGTGTTCGGCACCATGGCGGCCGATGTCCTGCACGTGGGCATCGGCGTGCCCTACACCCTCTCGACGCCGCTCTTCATGGTCGCCCTGGCCGCCGTCTTCACCCTCTGGTACGCGAGCGAGCGGACCCTGTCGATCCACAGCATCCACACCCGCCGCCGCGAGGCTTTCTACTGGGCGGCCGTCCTCGCCACGTTCGCGCTCGGCACGGCCGCGGGCGACCTCACCGCGTCCATCGGCTTCGGCTACCTCGGCTCGGCGGTCCTGTTCGCCGTCGCGATCTGCGTCCCGGCCCTCGCCCACGGGGCGGGCACCCTCGGCGCGGTGCCCGCTTTCTGGACGGCGTACGTCATCACCCGTCCCCTCGGCGCCTCGATCGCCGACTGGATGGCGCTGGAGCCGCACCGTGGCGGCCTCGGACTGGGCCTCGGCCCGGTGACGCTGTCCTGGACGGTGGCCATCCTCGGGCTGGTCGGCTACCTCGCGCTCTCCCGGAGGGATGTCTCCAACGCCTGATTCGTTCGGAACGCCTGATTCCGCTCAGCGATGCCACAATCAGAAGGCGACGCAGCCGCTTGATCGGATCGTGCCAGGAGGCCGGAACACCATGGCGAGGGAGAGGGAGGGGAGACCGCCCGAGCAGCCGCACCTGCCCGACCTGCATGTGCAGCTGCGTTCCGAGCTGGGCCGGATCGACGACCAACTGCGCGACCTGCTGTCCGCCATGGACCGGCTGCAGGGACTGCTGGACGCGGTCGTGGCCATCAGCCGAGAGGTGGAGCTGCCCGCGGTGCTGCACCGCATCGTCACCACCGCCATGGACCTGGTCGGCGCCCGCTACGGGGCGCTGGGGGTGCTCAACGAGTCTGGGGAGCGCCTGGAAAAGTTCATCACGGCCGGACTGTCCGAGCAGGAACGCAATGATCTGGCCAACGTCGGCCTGCCACGGGGCCGGGGTGTCCTCGGCCATCTGATCCGCCACCCCGAACCCCTGCGGATCGCGGACATCCCGGCCCATCCCTCCTCCGCCGGCTTCCCGCCCGGCCATCCATGCATGGGCACCCTGCTCGGCGTCGCCATCACCGTGCGCGGCGAGATCTACGGCGATCTCTACCTCTCCGAGCGGCACGACGGACAGCCCTTCGACGTGCACGACGAGAACGTCGTCCTCGCCCTGGCCAGCGCCGCCGGCATCTCGATCGAGAACGTCCGGCTGTTCGAGCGGGTGCGCGTGGGAGCCGAGCAGTTCCAGCGGCTCCTCCTGCCCACCCTGCCCGACCTGCGGCCTTTCACCGCCGCCGCCATCTATCAGCCCGCAACCCAGCCCAGCCAGCTGGGCGGGGACTGGTACGACGCCATCCCCCTGCCCGACAACGTCGTGGCGGTCGTCATCGGCGACGTCGTCGGGCACGACATGCATGCCGCGGCCGCCATGGCCTCCACCCGCAACATGCTGCGCGCTCTGCTGCTCGACCAGACCAACCCGCCCGGCACGGTCCTCACCCAGCTCGACCGGGCCCTGCAGGCCACCACGAACAATCCCGTCACGACCACCACCCTGGCCCGTATCGAACCGGAGGGATCGGGCTGGCGGCTGCGCTGGAGCACCGCGGGCCACGTCCCGCCCCTGCTGATCACCCCTGAGCGCCACATGGAGTTCCTCTTCGCCGAGCCCGGACTGCCGCTCGGGGTCGACACCGAGCAGGCGCGCCCCGACCACTCCCGCTTCCTGCCTCCGGCCGCCACCGTGGTCTTCTTCACCGACGGACTGGTCGAACATCCCGCACACTCCATCGACGAGAGCCTGGCCGGGCTGGCGAAGCTCGCCACGGAACATGCCGCCCTGCCCCTGCAGGAATTCGTCCGGGCACTGGCCGAGCACCATCCCAGTGACGGTCACGACGACATGGCCATCCTCGCCCTGCGCACTCCGGACGCCTGAACGGTGGCGTGGAGGATCCGCCGGATCCGACGGATGATGGGCATCGGGGCGATGGACACGGAGGTCGCCCGATGGCTGTCGCACCGCATGAACGGCTCGGGCGGGCCGGGCTGGCCGTCCTGGAGATCTGTGTCATCGCCGGGCTGTATTTCGGCGCGGCGAAGGTCGGACTGCTCCAGCAACTGGTGCGCGGCCAGGTCACGCCACTGTGGCCGCCCAGCGGTATCGCGGTGGCGAGCCTGCTCCTGCGCGGCCCGCGGGTCTGGCCCGGGATCGCGCTCGGCGCGTTCCTGGTCAACTTCCCGCTGGGGCCGTCACTCCCGGCCGTACTGGCGATCGTGGCGGGAAACACCCTCGCACCCCTGTGCTCCTGCTGGCTGCTGCACCGTTCCGGGTTCCACAAGGAGCTGGACAGCTTCCGGGACGCCCTCGCCCTGATCTTTCTCGGCGCGTTCACCGGGATGCTGGTCAGTGCGACGACGGGCACCGGAACCCTGGTCCTGTCCGGGGTGCTGCCCTCCAGCGACTTCTGGCCCACGTGGTCGGTGTGGTGGACCGGCGACGCGATGGGTGTCCTGGTGGTCACGCCGGTCCTGCTCGTCCTGAGTTCGGCACGCTGGCCGAGGGAGGCGACGTCGGCCCGCTGGGTGGAGGGGCTGCTGCTGCTGGCTGCCGTTGCCACCATCGGTTACATCGAGACCAGCCGTACACCGCTGCTGTTCCTCGGCTTCCCGCTGCTGGTCTGGGCGGCCTTCCGCTTCCAGCTGGCCGGGGCCGCACCGTGCGCGCTGGCCGTGTCGACCTTCGCGATCATCGCCGCCGGCCGGCAGACCGGCCCGTTCTCAGGTCGCGACCTGCTCACCAACATGATCACCCTGCAGGCGTTCAACGGTTCCGCCGCACTGACCGCACTGCTGCTCGCGGCCGTCGTCAGCGAGCGGAACACGGACCATCTGGAGATCGAGCGAGCCTGCCGTCAGCTGGCCGGGATGGCGGCCAGGATCGCCACCGGCGACCACCGCCCGACACTTCCCGACGGGGAGGGCGGGAGTCCCGCGCAGACGGACGCGAACGCGGACACGAATGCGGGAACGGAAGCGGACACGGGAACGGAAGCGGGCACGGAAAAGGCCGCCCCCTCATCCCTGAGAAGACGGCCTCCGACCGGCAACAAAGCTGGTCGGGACGACAGGATTTGAACCTGCGACCCCTTGACCCCCAGTCAAGTGCGCTACCAAGCTGCGCCACGTCCCGGTGCCCGTTTGACCTGGGGTTTCCCCGGTCGAAACGCGCAGGGAAACAATACCGCACTCGGGTCGGTGGTCGCGCACGCTTTCCGGTTGACCTCAAGCTTGGTTGAGGTTGCACGATCTTCGACATGAAGATCGCAGCGGACGACACCCGCACCTACGGCTACGACGACCTGCCCCGGCTCATGGCGCTCATGACGGGCGACGAGAAGCACGGCCCCGCGGCCACCTCCACGCTCGACGCGCTGTGGGTGCTGTACGACCGGGTGCTCCGGGTCACGCCGGAGCGGCGCGAGGATCCCGCGCGGGACCGGTTCCTGCTGAGCAAGGGGCACGGGCCGATGGCGTACTACGCGGTGCTGGCGGCGAAGGGCTTCGTGCCCGTCGAGTGGCTGGCGGGGTTCGGGGCGTACGACTCCCCGCTCGGGCATCACCCCGACCGGGTGCTGGTCCCGGGGGCCGAGATCGGCAGCGGGTCGCTGGGGCACGGGCTGCCGATCGGCGTGGGCAGCGCGCTGGGGCTGCGTGCGCAGGGGCTGCAGGAGCCGGGTGTCTGGGTGCTGATCGGGGACGCCGAGCTGGACGAGGGAAGCAACCACGAGGCGATCGCCTTCGCGGGGCCCGCCGGGCTCGAACGACTGCACGCCGTCGTGATCGACAACTCCTCCGCCAGCCATGCCCGGCCCGGCGGGATCGCCGCCCGTTTCGAGGCCGCGGGCTGGTCCGCGGTGACCGTCGACGGGCGGGACCACGAGTCCCTGTACGCCGCGTTCACCGCGCCGCACCCGGGGCGTCCGCACATGGTCGTCGCCCGCGTGGAACCGAAGAACGCCTGATCCCTCCGGTCCTTCTCGTCCCTCGCGTACGTCCCGGCCGTCCTTTCGTCCGTCCCGTCCGTCCCGTCAGAACTCATTGGAAAGGGTCCAGCCCTCATGGACACCATGCGTGACCGTTTCGCCCCCGTCGTCTCCCGGCTGCTCGACGAGGATCCGCGGGTCGCGGTCGTCCTCGCCGAGATCGGCAAGGACGGCTTCGCCGGGGCACTGCGCCGGCATCCGCACCGGGTGATCAACGTCGGCATCCGCGAGCAGCTGCTGGTCGGCGCCGCCGCCGGTCTCGCGCTCACCGGGCTCAGGCCCGTCGTGCACACCTTCGCCAGCTTTCTCGTGGAGCGGCCCTTCGAGCAGGTCAAGCTGGACCTCGGGCACCAGGACACCGGGGCGGTACTGGTGAGCGCGGCCGCCTCCTTCGACTGGCCGGCCGGCGGCTACACCCACATGGCACCCGGCGACGTGGCACTGCTCGACACCCTGGACGGCTGGACCGTGCACGTGCCCGGACATCCCGACGAGGCCGAGACGCTGCTGCGGCACGCGGTCGCCGCGGGGGACGACAAGGTGTACGTCCGGCTCTCCGTGCAGGCCAACCGGAAGGGGCTCGCGGTCGACGGGGAGCGCTTCCTGACGGTCCGCGAGGGGCGTGCCGGTGTGGTCGTCGCGGTCGGGCCGATGCTGGACGCGGTGCTCGCCGCCACGGAGGGCCTGGACCTGACCGTGCTGTACGCGACGACGGTACGGCCCTTCGACGCGGCCGGGCTGCGCCGGGCCACGGAGTCCGCGGGCACGGACGTCGTCCTGGTCGAGCCTTACCTCACGGGAACGTCGACGGCAGCAGTGAGCGAGGCACTGGCGGATGTCCCGCACCGGGTTCTCGGCCTCGGCGTGGGACGCCGTGAGCTGCGGCGCTACGGCACGATCACGGAGCACGTCGCCGCACACGGGCTCGACGCACAGAGCCTGCGCGAGCGCATCGGGGCGTTCGTGGGGGCGGGTCGGGCGTCCGTGCGCGCGTGAGGCCGGGGCGGTTCGGCACGTGGGCAAGAGGCCATGCGAGCCGCCAACCCCGGCACCGGCTCGATGCCGGGACGCCAGCCGCTGCGAGCTCGACGGCGGCACCGGCGCGAAGCGCGGACGACAGCCGTGCGAACCCGGTTGAGGCACCCCGTCCGGGGCACACGCGGGAGCCCACGTGGCACCGGCTCAGCACCCGGACGGCCGGCATACGAACCCGGCCGAGGCCCCCCGGCCAGAGCCCACACGCCATGCCGCGACGCTGGCTCAACACTCGGACGGCAGCCATACGAGCCCGACCATCGCACGCCGCCCAGCACACCCGCGGCAACCCACCACGAGCCCGATCACGGCACCCCGGCCCGAACACGCGCGGGAGCCCCACGAGCCCAGCCGCGACGCCCGCCCAGCACTCGGACGGCAGCCATACGAACCCGACCTTCACACCCCCGTCCGGCACACCCGCGGGAGCCCCACGAGCCCAGCCACGACGCCCGCCCAGCACTCGGACGGCAGCCATACGAACCCGACCTTCACACCCACCCAGCACACCCTTAGGAGCCCGCCACGGGCCCAGCCGCGGCGCCTGCTCAGCGCATCTGCGTCGGCGTCTCCGCTCGCACCAGGCCCCGGATCGCGGGGACCGAGAGCAGGGCCGCGGCCACCACCACGCTCATGACGGCGGAGACCAGCAGGACGTGGTCGGCGCCGAGGGCCGCGGCCGCCGGGCCCGCGAGGGCCTGGCCCACGGGCATCATCGCGAGGGAGCCGGCCACGTCGTAGGCGTGGATGCGGTTGAGGACGTCGGACGGGACCTGGGTCTGCACGCTGGTCGACCACATCACTCCCCAGAACGACATCCCGGCCCCGGCCAGCGCCGCCCCGGCCGCCATGGCGGGCACGCCGAGTCCGGCGCCGACGGTCGCCGGGAAGCCGAAGAAGGCGAACAGGGCGAGCGCACCGGCCCGCAGCATTCGGCGGGGGCGCAGTCTCAGCGAGAGCAGGCCGCCGATCACGGTGCCGGCGCCGAGGGCGGAGTTGACCAGGCCGTAGGCACGGGGACCGTGGTGCTGGACGACCTCGGTGGCGACGAGCGGGACCGTCGGCCCCCAGACGGTGATCATGTACACGCACCACACGGCGATCACGCCCCACAGCCAGGTGCGCGACCTGAACTCCCGCCAGCCTTCGACCAGGTCGGCCCGGAAGACACGCAGGCCGGGGCCGGCGGCGCGGGCGGCCGAGGGGAGCGGGGACAGCCGCAGGACGAGCAGGCACAGGGCGCTGGTGGCGTAGGTGGTGGCGTGCACGGCGAACAGGCCGCCGGGCGAGACGAAGCCGACCAGGACGCCGGCGACGGCCGGCCCGGCGAGCTGTGCCGACGACTCGGCGATCCGGATCGCGCCGTTCGCCCTCTGGACGTCGGGGGCGAGACGGGGCACGGTGCTGGCCACGCCCGGCTGGAAGACGGCCGCGGCCGCGCCGTTGAGGACACCGATGGCGCAGATCTGCCACAGGACCACGTGCCCGGTGAAGAAGAGACCGGCGGCGAAGGACTGGGTGACGAGCCGGACCAGGTCGGCGCCGATCATCAGCCTGCGGGTGCTGAACCGGTCGGCGACGACCCCGCCGAGGACGACGAGTCCGGCGAAGGCGGCGACGGAGGAGGCCATGGCGAGGCCGACCGCGCCCGCGCCGTACCCGTGCTCCAGCAGACCGGCGGCGAGCGCCACGGGCAGCATGGTGTCGCCGAGGCGGGCGACGGCACGGGCGACGAAGAACAGCGCGAAGTCCCGCGACCAGACGCCCGGGGGCTCGGCACCGGCCTTGCGCCGAACCCGGGAGACGATGCCCGCGATGTCACGCCGTGCGTCCGTACCCGTCACGCGTACGCTCCCCTCCCCGCCCCACGGCATCCCCGCCGCGCGGGATCATGCCACGCCGCCGCTGCCCCCGCCGAGGGATTTTCAGCTGCCGCCGGGCAGGCCCAACTCCGGGTAGGCCTCCAGGAGTCGGGGCGGCGCGGCCTGCCTCCAGGAGTCGGCGAGGATGTCCCGCAGCTCGTCCTCGCCCTCCAGCGCGGCGAGTCTCGCTCTCACCCAGGCGAACTGGGCCTCGTGATCGGCGATCCAGAACTTCCCCGGCTCGGCCATGACCAGTTCGTCGCGCTCCTCCTTGGGGCAGCGCACGGCGATGGACGTCTCGTCCTCGGGCAGCGTGGCGAACATCTTCCCGGCAACCCGGAACGTGGGCATGCTCCAGGCGATCTTCTCCGTGGTGTCCGGCAGGGACAGGGCGACACGTCGTACGTCTTCAGCATCCGGCATGCCACGCACGGTAGTCCCTGCCACAGACAGTCACCCGGCCGGCGGATCCAGCCGCTTGTAGTAGAGGGTCGTCGGGCGCAGTTCGCCCGCCGGGTTCGCCGCGTAGTCGGGGAGGGTGCCGGCCTCGGTCCAGCCGGCCGAGCGGTAGAGGTGCTCGGCGGGGCTGCCGGTCTCGGTGTCCAGGTGGAGGAGGGTGATGCCGATGGCGGCGGCCGCGCCCTCGGCAGTGGCGAGGAGTCTGTGGCCGAGGCCCTGCCCGCGCGCGGAGCGGTACACCATCAGCTTCACGAGTTCGGCGCGGTGCCGGCTGTTGGGCTTGTCGGGCAGGGCCAGGCTCACCGTGCCCGCGACACGGCCCGTGTCGTCCACCGCCACCCAAAGCGCCAGCCGCCCGGCCGCCACCCCGTCGGCCCGGTCCCGCCACCAGGCGGCCGCCGCCGTCCGCCCGAGCGGCGCGAGGAAGCCGACCGAGGCACCCCCGGCCACGGCGTCGGCCAGCAGTCCGGCCAACTCCTCACTGCCGTCCCGCACTTGGGCCTCGTTCCAGCGCAGCACCCTCACGGCCGCACCACCGCCAGCACATAGCGTGCCTCCTCCGGCCCGGCGCAGCGGAACCTGGTCGGCCCGAGGACCCGCATCCGCAGACAGTCGCCCGCGTCGAGACGGTGGCCGGTGTCGCCGACGGTCACCTCCAGCGCGCCCTCCAGAACCCACAGGTGCTGTTCCAGGCCGGACACGGGCGGGCGGTCGTAGGCGATGTCGGCGCCCGGGGCGAGCCGGCCCTCGACCAGTTCGCCGCGCAGGCCGGCGTGCGGCGGGGACACGGACCGGCGGACGAAACCGGCGGCGCGGTCCTGCCACAGCTGCTGCTCGGCCGCCCGCACCAGCGGGGCCGGTTCCGCCTCGACCTCGCTGAGCAGCTGGGACATGGTGCGTCCGTAGGCGTGGCAGAGGCGGTTGAGGACGGCTGCGGTGGTGCTGATCTCCGCGCGCTCGGCCCGGGACAGGGTCGACCTGCTCACACCG
Organism: Streptomyces sp. NPDC044064; assembly: GCF_056434245.1. Classification (NCBI taxonomy): domain Bacteria; kingdom Bacillati; phylum Actinomycetota; class Actinomycetes; order Kitasatosporales; family Streptomycetaceae; genus Streptomyces; species Streptomyces sp. NPDC044064. Next base: position 102,334 of record NZ_JBWKFN010000018.1, on the reverse strand, counting down.
CTGCGCTCGGCCAGCTCCCCCAGGGACCAGCCGTGTCGAGCCCGGAGTTCGGCCAGCCGGGCACCGATCCGGGCGTCGACGGGTTCAGGACCATCGCTTCTCATATCCGGGACGCTATCCCGGATATGAGACAGGGGTGTTACGGAAGGCTCACGCCTGCGCCGCCTCCCCCAGTGCCGCCAGCACCTGACGGATCAGGGGGTGTCCTTCGGCTCCTCGCCGCACGGCAGCGAAGACCCGGCGGGTCGGGGCCACACCGTCGACGGGGCGGACGACCACACCCGTGAGGTCCATACCGCGCAGGGCCGAGCGCGGCACGAGGGCCACGCCCGCGTCGGCCGAGGCCAGGGCGACGACGGCGCGGAAGTCGTCGGAGGAGTGCTCGAGGCGGGGCTGGAACCCGGCGCTCTCGCAGGCGAGGACCACCACGTCGTGGCAGGGGTTGCCGGGGTACGGGCCGATCCACGGGTCTTTAGCCAGCTCCGCCAGAGGAACCTCGGGGGCGTCCGCGAGGCGGTGGCCGACCGGTACGACCGCGTCGAAGGGCTCGGCGTACAGGGGCACGTGGGTGAGCCGGGGATCGTCGGCGGGCGGGGCCCCGCGGTACTCGACGGCGACCGCGACGTCCACCTGCCGGTCCAGGACCATGGGCAGGCTGGCATCGCCCTCGGCGTCCTGGACGCGGATGCGTATGCCGGGCGCGGCGGCCGCGAGGCGGGCCACCGCGGGCGCCACCACCTCGGCGATGCCGGTCGCGAAGGCGGCCACGGTGACCGTGCCCGCCTCCCCCGAGCCGTAGGCCGCCAGTTCGGCCTCGGCCCGCTCCAGCTGGGCCAGGACCGCGTTGGTGTGGCCCAGCAGGATCTCGCCCGCCGGGGTGAGCCGGACACCCTTGGCGCTGCGCTCCACCAGGCGGTGCCCGGTCTCCTGCTCCAGGGCCGTCAGCTGCTGGGAGACGGCGGAGGGGGTGAGATAGAGCGCGGCGGCCGCCGCCGTGACCGTGCGGTGGTCAGCCACCGCACGGAGGATGTGGAGCCGCCGGGCTTCGATCATGGGATCAATTATCTCAGGGTGTCCGCACTGGTCAGGCCGCCAGCTCCGCGCGGGCGGCGACGAAGGCGTCCACGGCCCGGTCGACGTCCTCGGTGGAGTGCGCGGCGGACAGCTGCACGCGGATGCGGGCCTGGCCCTGCGGGACGACCGGGTAGGAGAAGCCGATCACGTACACGCCCCGCTCCAGGAGCAGCTCCGCCATGCGGGCCGCCTCGGCGGCGTCGCCGATCATGACGGGGGCGATGGCGTGGTCGCCGGGGAGGATGTCGAAGCCCTCCTCGGTCATCCTGCGGCGGAACAGCGCGGTGTTCTCGGCGAGCCGGACCCGCAGTTCGTCGGCCGACTCCAGCAGGTCGAGGACCTTCAGGGAGGCGGCGGCGATCACCGGGGCCAGGGTGTTGGAGAACAGGTACGGGCGGGAGCGCTGGCGCAGCAGGGCGACGATCTCGGCGCGGGCTGCGACGTAGCCGCCGGAGGCGCCGCCGAGCGCCTTGCCGAGGGTGCCGGTGATGATGTCGACGCGGTCCATGACGCCGTGCAGCTCGGGGGTGCCGCGGCCGCCGGGGCCGACGAAGCCGACGGCGTGCGAGTCGTCGACCATGACCATCGCGTCGTAGCGGTCGGCGAGGTCGCAGATCTCATCGAGCGGGGCCACGTAGCCGTCCATGGAGAAGACGCCGTCGGTGACGATCAGCTTGCGCCGCGCGCCGCCCTCGGTCGCCTCCTTGAGCTTGGCCTCCAGGTCCGCGAGGTCACGGTTGGCGTAGCGGAAGCGGCGGGCCTTGGACAGGCGGATGCCGTCGATGATGGAGGCGTGGTTGAGGGCGTCGGAGATCACCGCGTCCTCCTCGCCGAGCAGGGTCTCGAAGACACCGCCGTTGGCGTCGAAGCAGGAGGAGTACAGGATCGTGTCCTCCTGGCCGAGGAACGCGGACAGACGCGCCTCCAGCTCCTTGTGCACCTCCTGGGTGCCGCAGATGAAGCGTACGGAGGCCATGCCGTAGCCCCAGCGGTCCAGGGCCTGGTGGGCGGCGGCGATCACCTCGGGGTGGTCGGCGAGGCCGAGGTAGTTGTTGGCGCAGAAGTTGAGGACCTCGCCGGGGCGGCCGCCGGCGCTGACGCTGACGGTCGCGGACTGCGGGCTGTCGATGACCCGCTCGGGCTTGTGCAGGCCGGCGGCACGGATCTCGTCGAGGGTGGCGCGCAGGTCGTCACGGACAGAGCTGAACATGAGGGGGCTCCTCTGAAGGTGCTGGCGGAAGAAGGGGGTTACGCAGTCCAGTCCAGGATGATCTTGCCGCCGGTGCCGCTCGCCGCGTCGGCGAAGGCCGCCTCGAAGTCGCGGTAGCCGTACCGGCCGGTGATCACCGGGGCGAGGTCCAGGCCGCCCTCCAGCAGGACCGACATCGCGTACCAGGTCTCGAACATCTCCCGGCCGTAGATGCCCTTGATGGTGATCATCGAGGTGACGATCCGGGACCAGTCGACCGGGAACTCCTCGGCGGGAAGGCCGAGCATGGCGATCCGGCCGCCGTGCGTCATGTTGGCGATCATGTCGCGCATGGCCTCGGCGCGGCCGGACATCTCCAGGCCGATGTCGAAGCCCTCCCGCAGGCCCAGCTCCCGCTGCCCGTCGGCGATCGAGGTCCGGGCGACGTTCAGGGCCAGGCTCACGCCGATCTTTCGGGCGAGCTCCAGGCGCTCCTCGCTGACGTCGGTGATGACGACGTTGCGGGCGCCTGCGTGGCGGGCCACCGCCGCCGCCATGAGGCCGATCGGCCCGGCGCCGGTGATCAGGACGTCCTCGCCGACCAGCGGGAAGGACAGCGCGGTGTGCACGGCGTTGCCGAACGGGTCGAAGATCGCGGCGACGTCGAGGTCGACGGGGATGCGGTGCACCCAGACGTTGGACGCGGGCAGCGCGACGTACTCGGCGAACGCGCCGTCCCGGCCGACACCGAGGCCGATGGTGGCCCGGCACAGGTGACGACGGCCGGCGAGACAGTTGCGGCACTTGCCGCACACCAGGTGGCCCTCGCCGCTGACCCGGTCGCCGACCCGGATGTCGGTGACGTCACGGCCGGTCTCGACGACCTGCCCGACGAACTCGTGTCCGAGCACGAGCGGAGTGCTGATGGCCTGCTGCGCCCAGCCGTCCCAGGCCCGGATGTGCAGGTCGGTGCCGCAGATACCGGTCCGCATGACCTTGATCAGTACGTCTCCGGGGCCGATTTCCGGCTCGGGTACGTCCGCGAGCCAGAGCCCGGGCTCCGCCTTCTCCTTGACCAGCGCCTTCAACGCTACGACTCCTGTGGGTGAGGTCCCGGTCGCAGGCATGCCGAAGGAGCCCGCACCGGGTCAGAGGGGTGGAATCACCCTGCAATCTGCCGTACGCGCGGGCCGGGGTCCATCGAGCTTTTCTTAACCGCCGCCTCAGCTTTCCTTCACGCCTCCCGGATCCCCACGGTCGTGTCCGTCCCCGCGGGCACTTCAGATCGGCAGCCCGTCGTCCGCGGACCGTTCGATGCGTGCGACGAGTTCGGCGGCCAGCGCCTTGATGGTCTCCAGCCCGGACCTCCCCCAGGCCCGGGGTGCGACGTCGAAGGCGCACACGGTGCCGAGCGCCATGCCGGAGCTGTCGATGAGCGGGGCGCCGAGGTAGGAGCGGATGCCGTACTCGTCCACGACCGGGTTGCCGGCGAAGCGGGGATAGTCGCAGACGTCCTCCAGCACCAGGGCCTTGCGCCGGACCACCACATGCGGGCAGAAGCCGTGGTCGCGCGGCAGGACACGGCCGATCTCGGGCCTGCTGCCGTCCTCCCGGACCACGGGCGCGGTCACCGGGGTGCGCAGGCCCGCGAAGTACTGGTGGCCCTCGCCGACGAAGTTGACCATGGCGTACGGCGCGCCGGTGAGCTGGGCGAGATGGTGCGCGAAGGCGTCGAGAGCGGCTTCGGGCCGCTCCCCCAGGCCGAGTCGGCGCAGCCGGGAGGTGCGGGCGGGCGCCTCCCTGTCCTCGGGGGTGAGCAGCAGACCCCGGACCGGTCGGGGCGGCTCGTAGCTCATGGCCGGGCTCCGGCGCTGTGGGCGTGTCGCATGGGGCGGCTCCGTGAACGGTATGGCTGGATCACATGTGGGCGCCGTGGCTCGGCGCGGGCGCCGGGGCGTGGGCGATGAGGTGGCGTACGAGGGTGAGCAGGGTCTGTACGCCGGAGCTGGAGATGCGGGCGTCGCAGCAGACGACCGGGATCTCCACGTCGAGGTCGAGGGCCGCGCGCACCTCCTCCGGGTCGTACCGGTAACCGCCGTCGAACTCGTTGATGGCGACGATGAAGGCGAGGCCGCGTTCCTCGAAGAAGTCCACGGCCGCGAAGCACTCCTCCAGGCGGCGCGTGTCGGCGAGGATGACCGCGCCGAGCGCCCCTTCCGACAGCTCGTCCCACATGAACCAGAACCGCTCCTGCCCGGGCGTGCCGAACAGGTACAGGACGTGCTCCGGATCGAGCGTGATCCGGCCGAAGTCCATGGCGACCGTCGTCTCGACCTTGTTCTCGATGCCGTCGAGGTTGTCCGTGGCGGCACTGACGGTGGTGAGCAGCTCCTCGGTGCTGAGCGGGGCGATCTCGCTGACCGCTCCCACGAAGGTGGTCTTGCCGACCCCGAACCCGCCCGCCACCAGGATCTTGAGGGCGGTCGGAAACGGGTCAGAGCTGTCGTCGTAGTCCATCGAGCACTGCCTCCAGCAGAGACCGGTCAGTGGGGTTGTGGTGGAACGCGGGGGGCTTGGTGGTCAGCGCCCCGCAGTCGACGAGGTCCGAGAGGAGCACCTTGGTGACCACGGCGGGCAGTTTGAGATGCGCGGCCACCTCGGCCACCGAGACGGGCGCGCGGCACAGGTCGAGCGCCTGGGCGTGCTCGGGGCCGAGGTAGCCGAGCGGGGTGACACCGGTGGCCATCACCTGCGACATCAGGTCGAGGGCGATGCTGGGCTCGGTGCGGCCGTTGCTGACCGTGAACGGGCGCACGAGCCGTCCGGCCGCGTCGTCGAGCCAGGGCCCGTCGCCGGCTGCGGCCACGTTCAAGGCCTCATCGCCGTGGAATCGACAGCGTGCTGCCGGGGTGCTGTCGCCAGGTAGGGGCGGACGCTCTTGACCAGCATCGCCATCTCGTAGCCGAGCACGGCGGCGTCGGCCTCGCGCCCGGCGAGCACGGCGAGGCAGGTGCCGGAACCGGCGGTGGTGACGAACAGCAGCGTCGAGTCGAGTTCGACGACGACCTGGCGGACGTCCCCGCCGTCGCCGAACCGGACGCCCGCGCTGCGGCCGAGGGAGTAGAGGCCGGAGGCCAGGGCCGCCATGTGGTCGGCGCTGTCCGGGTCTAGGCCGTGCACGGACTTCACCAGTCCGTCGCAGGACAGGAGCACCGCGCTGCTGGTGTGGGGTACGCGCTGCACTAGGCCGCTCAGCAGCCAGTCGAGGTCGGATGCCTGGGCGGTCGGCGCGTCGCTCGCCATGGTGGATCGACTCCTTGGGGTACGAAGGTCAGCGGGAGCGCTGGGGGTGGGGGGTGGTGCGGGACTGACGAGGGTGGTCATCCGGCCGGTGCGCTCCCGTCGGAGCGGCCGGTGCCCTCGGATACGGGCGTGTGCGTGTGCATGTGGGATATGGGCGTCTGGGCCAGGGGGTCGGCCGCGTCCATGGGGTGGCCGGCCATGGGGTTGGCGCCCGGTGGGCCTGCGTCGACGTGTGCGGGGTGCACATGGGGCGGCACCGTGGCCGGTGTTCTGTGGGCCGGGCCCGCGTCCAGGTGTCCGGGTACCCCGGGCGCGGCCTCCGCATGGGGTGAATCCCCGTATGCCGTCTCCATGTTCTGCTGTGCCTCGGCGAGTCCGATCCCCCGCTGGAAGGCCGCCATCAGGCCGGGGTCGTGGCCCGCGACGACGTCCCCGTCCTGGCGGGGAACCGGCCCACCGCGCAGTTGGGGAACGATGTGCTCCTGGGCGCGACGGCGGGGCAGTTGAGGCTTGCCCATCGTGCCGCGGACCGCACCCGCGCGCGGGCCGGGCAGGGTGCCCGCGTGGGCCTCGAGCACCGGCCGGTCCTCGGCGTTGATGCCGGGCACGGCCTCGGCGATGTGGGGCCGCTGCTCATGGGTGCCGCGCACGGGCAGCGGGGGTGGTGGGCCGGCATCCGGTGAACCCCCGTTCCGGGCGCTCCCGTTCTGCATGCCCGCGCGCCCGGGGGTACCGCTGTGCTCGGATCCGTGCTGCGCGTGCCGTCGCCGTCCGGCCGCCGGGTCCGGTCCGGTCCCGGCCTGCCCTCCCGTTCGCGGCCCGCCCGGGTCATTCGTGCCGGGCGCGCCCGCCGGGCCCGCGCCGGCCGCGGCTCCCGGCCGGTGCTCCACGGAAGACGGACGCCCCTGCTGCGGAACCTGGGGGTTTCCCATCGTGTCCTGGGGCTGCGGTGCGGCCCCGGATACCCCTCGCGTCGTGCCCAACAACGCCTGTGGGACCACGAGTACGGCCTGCACGCCGCCGTAGATGTTGGTCTGCAGGCGTACGCCGATGCCGTGGCGCCGGGCGAGCTGGGAGACGACGTAGAGGCCGATCCGTCCGTCGGCCAGCAGGCTCGCGACATTGACCTGGTCGGGGTCGGCGAGCAGGGCGTTCATCTTGTTCTGTTCGCCGACCGGCATGCCGAGCCCGCGGTCCTCGACCTCCACGGCGAGCCCGGAGGTGACGAGGTTGGCGCGGAGCAGCACCTGGGTGTGCGGGGCGGAGAACACCGTGGCGTTCTCGACTAGTTCGGCGAGCAGGTGGATCACGTCGGCGACGGCGTGGCCGCGCAGTTCGCCGTCGATGGGCGGCACCAGCTTCACCCGGGAGTACTGCTCGACCTCGGCGATCGCGGAGCGCAGCACCTCGGTCATGCTCACCGGGTTGCTCCACTGCCGGCGGGAGACGGCACCGCCGAGCACGGCGAGGTTCTCGGCGTGCCGTCGGATCCGGGTGGCCAGGTGGTCCACGTGGAACAGGCCCTTGAGGAGTGCGGGGTCCTCGATCTCGTGTTCCAGATCGTCGAGGATCGAGATCTCCCGGTGCACCAGGGACTGGAGCCGCCGCGCGAGGTTGACGAAGACCTCGAGCTTCTGCTCGCTGCCCGCCTGGCTGGAGAGCTGGCTGGCCTGCACGACGGCGGTGACGGCGCCGTCGTACGCGTGCGCCAGGTCGGCGGCGAGCAGTTCGAAGTCGTCGGCGTCCTGTGGTGGCCGGCGGCGCTGCCCCCGCTGCGGCGGGGTCTCGCCGTGGCGCAGCCCCTCGACGAGGGCACGAAGATCGGCCTCGCCGCGCGCGGTGCTGCGGCGCAGGGCGTCGACTCGGTCGCTGACCGAGCGGGCGGCCCGGTCGGCGGCGACGGCCGCGATCATGATGCCCGCGACGGTCACCGCGACCGCTCCGGCGAGCACGGCCCACAGGGTGGGCGCGGGGCGTGCGCCGGTGGAGCGGATGCTGAACAGGACCGCCGCACTGGCGCTGAGCGCGACCGCGACGGGCGGCAGCACGGCGAGCCGCATCAGCTGAGGCCGTATGTGCGTCTCGGGCAGTGCGGGAGCGGGTCGGGCGACCGGTCGCCCGTGCCGGCCGCCCTCACGGCGGTCGGCATGGGCGGCCGGTGCACGGAGGTGAGACATCTGCGTCCTCGTACTGGTCCGTCGGGCTGCCATCCGGACACTCACAGTAGTCGCCTGCGCATCAAGTGCGGTGGGCAGTTGACAAAGTCACCCGGGGAGGGTCCCGCTCTGGTATGAGCCCTCGTACGACAGACCGATAACCGTGCCACGCTCATCGATCCGACCCGAAAGAGAACGAAATCACCTGCTCAAAAGTGGTCATGGGGGCGAGGGGGCGATCCGGGCGTCGGAGCCCCCGTCCGCTTCGGCTCGCCCCCGGCGCGAGACACGGACCCCCACCGAAGCACCCGGCCGCGCTCCACCCGATCCGAGAAATTGTCACGGAGAGTATCAGTCATGGCCTTGACTCGACTCCTGCTGTGGAGGTGCCGGTCCCGGAGGTGTCAGTCGAGTGCCGTGACGCAGAACTGGACCAGCCCGGCGTCGACGTCCAGGACGATCCGCTCCATCTCCGGCCACGGCGGGTAGAAGCCGCCGGGTTCGTCGCCCCACTCGATGGTGAAGCCGAGGATCTTGCCCTTGTGCTCGTCGGCACGGTGCCGGGAGTAGGCGTAGTCGTCGCTGGTCCCACAGGTCGGGTAGAGGTGGAAGGCGGACATCGGGGTGTAGGCGCGGCCGCGTACGCCGTTCAGTGCCGAGCAGAACTGTTCGGCGAGGACCACGGCGTCGTCGGCGTCGGACTTCGGGAGGTACTCCGCGTACGTGTCACCGGGCACCCCTCGCTGGTGGTCGAAGGCCGGGTTGAGGAAGTTCTGGGCCGGGGCGGCGGACTGGTTCTCGTCGTCGCCCCAGACGGTCAGCATGTCCTCGGAGTAGCTGTGCACGTCGACGAGCCAGCGGGTGCGCGGGTAGGTGTCGAGCAGCCAGCGCACGTTGCGGGTCTCGGGTTCCGAGAAGGCGCTCGGGCCCTGGTAGACGAGGTCGGCGGGGTCGTCGGAGACGCGTGGTGCCGCGTCCGGGTCGAAGGCGGTGCGGAAATCGAAGAGGAAGTCGTAATTGCGGTTGATGTCGACGCCGATGCGGTCGGGGTCGCCGCCCGACTGTGCCGGGTTGCGGTTCTTGCGCCACATCGGCTCGACGGTCTGGCTGTAGAGGCGGCCGTCGGGATTGACCAGCGGGAGGACGACGACCTCCAGCTCGTCCAGGATCCTGTGCACCTGGTCGCTGGTGAAGCTCGTCCCCCCGTAGATCAGGCCGGTTCCCGCGTCGTACGCCTCCAGCAGGTCGGCGGCGAAGTGGACCAGGATCTCGCAGCTGCCCCACTCCCGGGCGTGGACGCCCCCGATGAGGACGGCGCAGTCCCGGGTTCCGGCCGGGGAGGCACCGATCCGCAGAGCGTGACCGGCGCGGCCCTCGACCGAGGGTTCGGGCAGGTCGATGAGCCGGCTCGTGACCGGGAAGGCGGTGGCCAGGCTGGTCACGGCGGACTCGACCTCGGTGATGTTCAGGTACGACATGGCACTCCTCCCGGGCGCTACGCCTTGACGGCCAGCCCGTGCGGCACGGCATCGGCGGGGGCGAACCGGTCCCCCTCGCCGACCTCGGCCTGGCGGGCGAGTCCCTTGGCAGTGGCGTTCTCGACCGTGGTGACCGACACGCCCTCGCGTTCGAGGGCCTCGGCCTGTTCGGCGGTGACGTAGGCGTCGATGCTGCACCTGCCGTCATCGGTCAGGCGGGGGCTCCCGCCGACGTCGGGATGCGCGTCGCGCAGGAGCCCACGCAGGGTTTCCGCGTCCCGGGCGGTGACGCGCACGCGCAGGACGGGTGGTGAAGTGCTGGACATGACCGCTTCTTCCGGCACCGCCGGGCGCGCCACAAGGCCACCCGGCAGCGCGAGTTGCCGCGTGTGAGGACCGTGCGGACTTCGACGATCGGAGACGTCGAATCGGAGACGTCGATGAACAACGCCGGATGACGTTTGATGGCACTTACGCCATATATGTACGTCGTATTCTCAGGGTGCTCCGCCGTGATAGAAGGCGTCAAGGGGAACCTCGGGCAGGCCGCTCAGCAGCCTGTCGAGGCCGGCCGCCAGTTCACGTTCGTCGTCGTACTCGGCGAAATGCGGGACGAGGGCGCGCAGCCGTGGGTAGTCGGCTGCGGGCAGCCGGTGCAGGCCGAGCCGGAGCATGAGGTCCGGCTCCTCGCTGTCGTCCACCACCTGGCGCTTGTCCACGAGGAGGCAGCCGAGGGTCCAGGCCACGAAGGTGCGGTAGACGGTCAGCACGGTGGCGTCGTCGAAACCGGCGCGGGCCAGGACGGCGAGCACATGCTCGGTGAGCTGGAGCCAGGACTGCGGTCGGCGGGCCACGGGCACGGCGAGCGGACGGGTGGCGACCACGGGGAGGATTTCGGGGTGGGCGTGCACGACATACGCGAACGCCCGGGCGATCCTGCGCAGTTCGGCCCGCCAGGGCGGCTCTTCGGCCACGGCGTCCGAGTCGGCGCGGGCCTGCTGCGCCGAGGTCCGCAGCCGCTCGTTGACCTCGGCGAAGAATGTCTCCACGAGGCCGTCGAGGAGGGCTTCCTTGCCGGCGGTGTACCGATAGATGGCCATCGGCTCCACGCCCAGGTCGGCGGCGAGGCGGCGCATGGTCAGGGCCGCGAGCCCCTCACGGTCGACCAGGGCGACGGCCGCGGCGAGCACGCGGGGGCGGCTGAGGCGCCCCCGTCCTTCTGGGTTGTCTCGCCGTGCCATGGCCGCACTCCGGATACGCCGTACACTTCATCAATAATTGTACGTTTTATCCGGAGAAACGCGCGGACCCCTCGATCACGCGTGGTCGAGCCCCTTGCGCACGCCGGGCTCGGCGGCCAGCGCCCCGAGCGCCCGCCAGGTGCGGCGCACGGTTCCGGAGACACCGCGCCACCAGGCCTCGGCGGGGAGCTTGCCGGCAGGCTCGAAGGGCTCGCCGGGCCGGGGCAGAGCGACCGCCTGGCCGGCCTCCTCGGCGGCCTCCTTGGTCCACTCGCCGGGTTCCGCCCACGGATGCGGGGCCAGGTTGAAGGTGCCCCAGTGGATCGGCAGCAGCACTCCGCGCGGGTCGCCGCCCTGGAGGTCGAGGTGGGCGCGCAGCCCCTCCTCGGGGGTCATGTGGATGTCGCGCCAGAACTCGCTGTACGCGCCGATCTGGATCATCGTGGCGTCGAACGGGCCGTGGGCCGCGCCGATGTCCTTGAAGCCCTCGAAGTAGCCGGTGTCACCACTGTGGTAGACCCGGTGCTCCTCGCCCGCCACGACCCAGGACGCCCACAGGGTGTGCTGGGTGTTGCGCAGGCCGCGGCCGCAGAAGTGGCGGGCCGGGGTGGCGGTGAGGGTGAGCCCGCCGATCGTGGTGGCCTCGTGCCAGTCGAGCTCGCGCAGCCGGTCCGCGGACACGCCCCAGTGTTCGAGATGGGCACCGACGCCGAGCGGCACGGCGAACACGGTGTCCGTGCCGGCCAGCGCCTTGATCGTGGGCATGTCCAGGTGGTCGTAGTGGTCGTGCGAGACGACCACCACGTCGACCGGGCCGAGCGCGGCCAGCGGCAGCGGCACCGGGTGCAGCCGCTTGGGCCCGGCGAAGGGGAACGGAGAGCAGCGCTCACCCCAGACGGGGTCGAACAGGACACGGTGGCCGTCGATCTCCACGAGCACGCTGGAGTGGCCCATCCAGGTCACCCGCAGCCCCGTGGCCGGCGGCTTGGCGATGTCGGCCAGGGTGGTGGGGTGCACCGGGACGGTGCCACGCGGCGCGCGCAGCGGCCGGGTGTCCTTGTCCAGGAACACCTTGGCGAGGTCGAGCGTGGACCCGGAGGGCCGGGTGCTTGCGGTGCCGCCGGGGTTCTGGAAGACGCCGTCCTTGAAGTGGGGGGAGCGGCGGATGCGGGCCATGCGCTCACCGCTCGGTTCCGTGCCGAAGGCCTCGGGCTGGAACATGCCGAGCCCGAAGCTCTGGGAACGCAAACCGGTCACGGTACCTCCTGGTGAGTCGCTGAGGCCCTCCATTATGGTCGGCGCCCCCGACAGGCCCCCGTGGCCGGGGTCACAGGCCGCCGTCCTGTGTGCGCCGCCACGGATCCGCCGCACGTTGACAGGCTGTCCACCAGATCCGAATACTGACTCGCGATTCAGTAACCCTCACCCGGGAGACCCCATGACCGCCCCTTTGATGTCGCTCGTCTGGACCGACCACATCACCGGCCGCCGGGGCTTCCTGGTCGTGGACCGGCTGGTGCGGGGCGTGGCCAGCGGCGGGTTGCGGATGCGGCCCGGCTGCACCCTGGAGGAGGTCACCGGACTCGCCCGGGGCATGACGATGAAGGAGGCCCTGCACTACGACCCCGAGGGCCGTTACGTCCCTCTCGGCGGCGCCAAGGGCGGCATCGACTGCGATCCGCAGGACCCCGGGGCGTACGGGCTGCTCGTGCGCTACCTGCGGGCCATGCGGCCGTACATCGAGAGCTTCTGGACCACCGGCGAGGATCTGGGCCTCACCCAGGACCTGGTGGACCGTGCGGCGGCGGAGGCGGGCCTGGTCTCCTCCGTGCAGGCCGTGTACCCGCTGCTGGACGACGAGGCGGCGGCCCGCAAGCGGCTCGCGGACGCCTTCGCCGTCGAGGTGGACGGCATCGGCCTGGACGAGCTGGCGGGCGGCTGCGGGGTCGCCGAGTCGGTGCTGGCCGCCCTGGACCGGGCATCGGTGTCATACCGCGGCACCCGGGTGGCCGTACAGGGCCTGGGCACGATGGGCGGGGCCACCGCCCGCTTCCTCGCGCGCGCGGGGCTCACCGTGGTGGCCGTGGCCGACGTCAAGGGGACCGTGGCCAACCCGGAGGGTCTCGACGTGGAGGCGTTGCTGGCCGCGCGGGACGCCTACGGAACGGTCGACCGCTCCGTGCTGCGCCCCGGCGACCGTGAACTGCCCGGTGACGCGTGGCTGTCCGCGGACGCGGAGGTGCTGGTGCCGGCCGCGGTGTCGTACGCGATCGGCACCGCCGAGCAGGAGCGGATCACCGCCCGCTGGATCGTCGAGGCGGCCAACATGCCCGTCCTGCCCGAGGCGGAGGCGCTGCTGGCCGCGCGCGGGGTGACCGTACTGCCGGACGTGGTGGTCAACTCAGCCACGAACGCCTGGTGGTGGTGGACCCTGTTCGGCGACATCGGCCCGGGCGCCGACGAGGCGTTCGCGCACATCCGCCGTTCGATGCGCGCCCTGGTCGATCTGATGCTCACGCGCGCCCAGACCGACGGTACGGCGCCGCGCGCCGCCGCCCACGCCCTGGTCGGCGATCGTCTGCCGGTGATCGCGGAGCGCTTCGGGTGGTACCGCTGACACCGGCCGGGCGCTTCTGGGCCCGCGGCACCCGAAGTGGCCGAGGGAGACCGGCCCTTTCGGTGCGGCCCTGAGCGACGGATTAGGGTGGCCGCGTGGCGAGAGTGCGGTTGAGTGTGGCCGAGCGGCGGGAGGAGCTGCTGCGGGCCGCCATCGAGCAGATCGAGGTGCGGGGCGTGGCGGCGGTGCGGATCGCCGACGTGGCCTCCGCGCTCGGCGTGAGCAACGCGCTGGTGCTGTATCACTTCTCGACCAAGGAGAAGCTGGTCGCCGAGGCCTTCACCTACGCGGCCGCGGACGACCTGGCCCATCTGCGGGGGCTGCTGGACCGGCGCACCTCCGCGCTGCGCCGGCTGCGGGCCGCCGTGCGCTGGTACGCGCCCACGGGTCAGGCCAAGGGCTGGCGGCTGTGGATCGAGGGCTGGGCGGTGGCGCTGCGCGAGCCCGCCCTGCGGCAGGTCACCCGCGACCTGGACCTGCAATGGAAGGCGGCGATCACCGAGGTCATCGCGGAGGGCGTGGCGGCGGGCGAGTTCGAGTGCGCCGACCCGGCGGGAGCGGCGCTGCGGCTCACCGCGCTCCTCGACGGTCTCGCGGTGCAGCTGACGTCGTACCCGGGCTCGGTGCCGCGGTCCCGGGCGCGGCAGTGGGCGGACGAGGCCCTGGCCCGGGAACTCGGGCTGGGCCGGGAGGCGTTGACCGAGCGGGAGCGCTGAGCCTGCGGCCGGCACGGTGGCACGGACGTGCCCCGCACCGCCGGGCTCGCGGTGCGGGGCACGGACGCCGGCCGTCACGCCACCGACGCGATCCGCATCTTGATGTCGTCCGGCGACAGGGTGCCCTTCGCCGTCACGTGATCCCCGGAGGACTCGCCGCGCAGCCGGCGGCCGATCCACGGGACGAGGTACTCGCGGGCCCAGTGGACGTCGTCGCGGCGGACCTCCAGGGTGCCCCGCGGCGGGAGCGGCGGCCAGGGCTGCTCCGGGTCGGCCGGGATCTGCAGGCCGAGGGCCTGTCCGGCGCGCAGTGCCACGCGCGTGTGCCCCTCGGGCGAGAGGTGGAGCCGGTCGCCGTCCCACGCCCTGCGGTCCTGGACGGACTTCAGGGACCACAGGTCGAGCACGGGGCACCCGTACCGGTCGGCGATGGCGCGGACGTGCCCGTTGTAGGTGGCGATCTTGCCGCGCAGATGCTTGAGCAGCGGGACGCCACGGGTGTCGAAGCCGGTCGTCACGAGCACGGTGCCCGCGACCTCGGTGAGCTGGGACACGGCCCGCTCGAAGCGCTCTGCCACCTCGTCCGGGTCGGTGCCGGGCCGGATGATGTCGTTGCCGCCCGCGCAGAAGGACACGAGGTCCGGGGCGAGTTCGACGGCCTTCGGGAGCTGGTCCGCCATGATCTGGTCGAGCAGCTTTCCGCGCACGGCCAGGTTGGTGTACGCGAAGTCGCCCTCGGGACGCCGGTCCGCGAGCAGTACCGCGAACCGGTCGGCCCAGCCCACGAACGCCCCGTCGGGGCCGGGATCGCCCACGCCCTCGGTGAAGCTGTCCCCCACCGCCACGTACGACCCGATCACTGATCTGTTGTCATTCTTCGAATCGTCTGCCACGTCGGACCATGATTCACCTTCGGATGTGACCTACGCGACCGTAGGCAGGGGTTGACGAACGGTGAGATGAGACACCCTTAAATCATTTGCCAATCCAGGAATAACGCGACGTTCGGACGCGTTGACGGTGCGCACACGCCGAAGGCCGGACCCGGGGAACCGGGTCCGGCCTTCGGCGGCTTGTCAGGGCAGGTGATTCTCGAGAGCGGGTCCCGCGGAGCGGGAGCCTCAGACGGCGACGCCGTGCGAGCGGAGGTAGGCGACCGGGTCGAGGTCCGAGCCGTAGTTCGGCGTGGTGCGGATCTCGAAGTGCAGATGCGGGCCGGTCACGTTGCCGGTTGCGCCGGAGAGGCCGATCTGCTGGCCCGCGGTCACGGTCTGGCCGGCCGAGACGGAGAGCTGCGAGAGGTGGCCGTACTGGGCGTAGTAGCCGTCGTTCAGCTTGATGACGACCTGGTTGCCGTACGCGCCGCCCCACCCGGCGGAGACGACGGTGCCGGCGGCGACGGCCTTGAGCGGGGTACCGGTCGGCACGACGAAGTCGACGCCGGTGTGGTAACCGCTGGACCACATGCTGCCGGCCACGTGGTACCCGGTGCCGATGGTGGCGCCGGTGACCGGGAGGGTGTAGCCGGCGGACGGCACGGAAGGTGCGGAGGGCGCGGCGGGTGCGGAGGGCGCGGCGGGTGCGGCGGGTGCGGCGGCGGCACCGGAGGCCTGGCCCGACTGGGACCGGGGCGGGGATGCCGGCGCCGGGGCGGAGGGCTCGGTGTGCGGCTGGGCGGCCTTCGCGCCGAGCGACAGCTTCAGACCCGGGTGGATCAGCGAGGGATCCTGGCCGACGGCCTGCCGGTTGTCGTCGTAGAGTCGCTGCCAGCCGCCGCTGACATGCTGCGCGCCGGCGATCTTCGCGAGCCAGTCGCCGGACTTCACCGTGTAGGTGCGCACACCCGAATTCCGCTGCGCGGCCGCCTTCTTCACGGCCGTCTTTACCACGGCCGGAAGGGACTGCACGACCTTTCCGGAAACGGACTGCGTGGTGGCGGCGTGCGCTCCGGTGGCCCCGAGGAGCGGCAGGGCCAGCGCGGCGCCACCGGTTCCGGCGACGGCGATCGAGCGGGTGAAACGCGGGGGCTTGGGACGGCGGTGCTTACCCTTCGCGGGCATGGCGCATTCCTCTCCGGCGCCTGCGAGGTGAGCTGACGGGTTCGGGCTGGAGCTGCCCGGCCGCGCGCTGCGCGGCTGCACCCCAGCCTGTCCCGGAGACCGGGACAGGCAGTCATACCTGGTGGGTCCCCCGCTCCTGCCGAACACGGGTGAAGTGTGTGGGGACTCCGGGCGGCGGCAGGATTCGGCGTTCCGACCGGATTGGTGGCGAACGTAAGCGAGCAAGACGGATTCGGACAAGCAGCTGGTTCCCGGCGCCACGGCTCCAAATGATCGAATTCGGAAATTCACGGTCACTCTCCGTGAATTCCGGAATCCTCACCCTTTTTAATTCCCTTCACCCTTACAGGAATTACGTGGACATGACGCGCGACACACGGTCACGAATATGACGCTCCTCACGCGCCGATCCCCACACCCCCTTACCTCAGAGCGAGTTGGAACGAAGGCTCCAATTCGGACAGATTACTCAGATGCGACGCAGCCGGAGAACCGTCGCATCCAGGTCGCCCCTCAGTCCGGTGCGCAGCCCGTGGTGCAGCAGGACCGCACCTCGGTGCACTTCGCCCGTTTCGCGGCATTCGTACGATGCTGTCGGGTCGAGTCCGCGCAGCCGCAGCGCCGGAACCGGCTCACCGTAGTGCTGCGCCTGGAGGCAGGCGAGGACCACGGCCTCGTCGCCGTGGACGTACTGGACGGCGCTCAGACCGCCCGTCGGCGGCCGCAGCCGGTACTGGTGGCCACGCTGGACCACCGGTCGGATCTCCTTGTAGAGGTCCACCCAGAGACGGGCCTCGGCCAGCTCTTCCCCGCTCCACTCGGTGAGGTCGCCGCCGACGCCGAGCACCCCGGCCATCGAGCTGACGAAGCGGAACCGCAACGAACTCTCCCGCCCGTTGAGCTGGGTGTTCGGGCTGTCGGTGACCCAGGCGGCCATGACCCGCGCCGGATGGATCTGACTGAAGCCGTGCTGGATGGAGAGCCGGTCGAGCGGGTCGGTGTTGTCGGAGGTCCACACCTGGTCGGTGCGGCTCATCACGCCGAGGTCGATCCGCCCCCCACCGCCCGAGCAGGACTCGAAGGCGACCGCGGGATGGGCTGCGCGCAGCCGGTCCAGCAGGGCGTACAGGGCGCGGACGTGGTCGACCCACAGGCGCTGCGGGTACGGCTCCCCGGGCCAGCCGGCGTCGGTGAAGCAGCGATTGAAGTCCCACTTCACATAGTCGATCGGGGCGCTCGACAGGAGGGTGTCCAGCTGCTCCCAGAGGTACTCCTGGACGTCCTCGCGGGCGAGGTTGAGAACGAGCTGATTGCGTAGCTCCGTCCGCTTTCGTCCAGTTTGGTATTGCACCCAGTCGGGGTGGGCACGGTAGAGGTCGCTGTCGGGGTTGACCATCTCGGGCTCGACCCAGATGCCGAACTGCATGCCGAGGCCGTGCACCTGGTCGGCGAGGGGCTTGAGGCCGTGCGGGAAGCGGTCGGGGTTGGGCGTCCAGTCGCCGAGGCCTGCCCGGTCACTGGTGCGGGCGCCGAACCAGCCGTCGTCCACGACGAACAGCTCGACGCCGATGCCGGCGGCCCGCCGGGCGAGGGCGGTCTGCTGCTCCTCGGAGATGTCGAAGTTGGTCGCCTCCCAGGAGTTGAACAGCACCGGCCGGTCCTGCTCCGCGTCCGGGATGACGTACGCCCGCTGGTAGGCGTGCCAGGTGCGGCTGGCCCCGCCGAAGCCGCCGTCGCTCCACAGGCCGGCGAAGACGGGACTGGCGTACGACTCCCCCGGCTCGAGCAGCAGCAGGCCGGATTCGTCGTATCCGGCGCCGCCCGTGATCTGCACCCGCGCGTCCGGGAGTTGGGCGACGGCGATCCGCCAGGACCCGGACCAGCCGAGCGCGCAGCCGTAGACCTCGCCGCGCTCCTCGGTCGCGTCGGTGTCCAGCGCGACCCAGGGCAGGTGCTGGTGGCCGGTGTGGCCGCGGCGGCTGCCGATGATCTTCTCGCCGTAGGCGAGGGGGGCGGTGGCCAGCAGCGACTCGGCGGCCCAGCGGCCGTGCAGCTGGGACAGCCGCCAGCCCTCGCGGTCGGGCAGGGTCCAGGTCGCGGCGTCGGCGCGCAGCAGCTCCACGCGCGCGTGCGAGCCGTTGTCCACGGTCACCCAGCGTTCCAAGACGTCCCCGCGCATCCGGTAGTGCAGGGTGACGGCGAGCCCGTCGTCGTCGAAGCACAGCCGCAGCTCGTCACCGTCGGCGCCGCCCACCGTGTCGGACGACACGAAGCGCCACTCGGTGCCGCGCCGCTCCTCGGTGCGCACCGACAGGGCCGGACGGACGAAGCGGGGGCCGCCCTCGACGGGGTACTCCTCACGGCCGTCGAGCGGGGACTCGAAGGGCCAGTAGGCAGGCAGCGGGCTCGCCGCCAGGGCCTCGGCGTCGGCGAGCACGATCCGTGGCCCCCAGTGCAGGTGCACCAGTTCGTCCGCCTCGGTGAGATGCAGCGCATAGCTGCTGCCGGGGCCCGACAGGAGCCATGTACGACCGTCATCGGCGATGTCCACCATCGAGACCTCACAGGTGCCAACAGATCCGCTCAAGTGCGAACATCATTAGGCCCCGCAGCCCCTGGTGGCAACGCCTGTGGACAACTCATTGCCCGAGGAAATCGATGTCGTATCGTCGACGGAGTGCCCGTCGACGAGCCGCGCCGGCGGGGCCGACCGGGAGGAGCCCCCGTGACGCAGCAGGTCCCCTCGACCGAGCCCGAGCTGGCCGGAGTGCGCAATTTCCGCGACGTGGGCGGACTGCCGACCGTGGACGGGCGGCGGGTGCGCCCCGGAGCGCTGTTCCGCAGCGGCCACCTCGCGCACGCCACCGAGGAGGACGCGGCCTTCCTCGCGTCCCTGGGCCTGCACACGATCTTCGACTTCCGCAACGCCGCCGACCAGAAGCTGGAGGGCCCGGACGTCGAGCTGCCCGGTGTGCGGAACGTGAACCTGCCGCTGAGCGACCCGGCGGACGGTGCCGAGTTCTGGCAGATGGTCCGCAACGGCGACATCGAGCAGCTGCGCGGCATCCTCGGGGACGGCAAGGCGGCGGCCCGGATGGTCGCCTCGTACCGGACGATCGTCAAGGAGCGCACCGCCGAGCACTCCCGGGTGCTGCACGCGATCGCCGAGGACAGCGTGCCCACGCTGATGCACTGCGCGGCGGGCAAGGACCGCGCGGGCATCTCCATAGCCGTCACGCTGCTGGCCGTGGGCGTGGAGCGCGACGCCGTCGTGGCCGACTACCTGGAGTCCAACGCCAAGCACCGGCGCTACAAGGTCCGTCGCAACGGCAGCCCGGACACCGCGTACACGCCCGAGGTGATGGAGCTGCTGAGTCCGCTCTTCGACGCCCGCGCCGAGTATCTCCAGGCGGCTTTCGCGAGTATCGAGGAGACGTGGGGCGGCACCGACGCCTACTTCGCGCAGGGTCTGGGGCTCACCCCGCAGACCCGGGAGCGGCTGCGGGAGCGTCTGCTGGACTGACGGCGGTCAGCCCTTGGCGCCCACCGAGAACAGCAGATAGAGGAATCCGGCGAACAGGTGGCCCACGGCGATGTAGATGATCAGCCGGATCCACAGCGAGCGGGGGAACTTCTCCTCGAAGTTGCTCATGGCAGCTCTCCAGTCAGCGGGCCCAGGCACAGCGTGGCCGTGGGGCTCTGCAGCAGGGTGTGAAGGAACAGCAGCTCCACGCCGTCGTGGTCCTCGGCGGCGAGGCGGTGCGGGGTGAGTGAGTCGAAGTGGGCGCTGTCGCCGGGCGCGAGCAGATGCGTGGTGTCGCCGAGGCGCAGCCTGAGCCGCCCCTTGAGGACGTGGAGCCACTCCTCGCCGGGGTGGACGCGCACGATGTCGCCCTGGGTGCCGTACGGCACCCGGACGCGCAGGGCCTGCATGGCGCGCCCCGGGGCTCCGGCCTGGAAGTAGGTCCAGCCGCCCGCGTGGGTCGGCTCCATGTCGGTGGCGCGCACGATGGCGTCCCGGTCGGCGACCGTCTCGCCGAGCAGCTCCGAGACGGTCGTACTGTAGATACGGGCGAGTGCGAGCAGCATCGGCAGCGAAGGCTGGCGCTGTCCGGTCTCCAGCCGGGACAGGTGGGCCGGCGAGAGCCCGGCCGACCGGGCCGCGGCCTCCAGGGTGAGACCGCTGCGTCGGCGCAGGTCACGCAGCTGCGGCGCCACGACGGACAGGTCGTCGCCGTGGCCCGCCGGTGGGGGGGCTTCTGAGGCGTTCATGCCTCCATTGAGCCGAATCATTGCCTCTGGGGCAAATTTATTGCCTCAGAGGCAAAAGATCAGCGGTTGGCCACCGCCTGCTTGATCAGGGTCTTGCCGAAGTCCCACATCAGGCCGCCGCCGCTGTGCGCGTCGTCCATCACCGCCGTGAAGGCGTCCACGAACCGGTCCACGTCGGCCTCGTTCACGACCAGCGGCGGGATGAGCTTGATGACCTCCAGGTGATCGCCGGAGACCTGGGTGAGGATCCGGTGGCGCTGGAGCAGCGGTACGACCACCATCTGCGCGAACAGGCCCTTGCGCGCGGCCTGGAGCATGGTCCAGCGGCCGCGCAGCTTCAGCGAGCTGGGCCTTCCGAACTCGATGCCGATCATCAGGCCCCGGCCGCGGACGTCGGCGAGCAGCTCGTACTTGTCGATCAGCGCGGTGAGCCGGGACTTCAGCACACCGCCCGTGGTGCGCACCCCGGCGACGATCTGCTCGTCCTCCATCACCGACAGCACGGCGAGGCCGGCCGCCATCGCCTGCGCATTGGACCCGAAACTCGCCGAGTGGACCAGGACACGGTCCATGGACGAGTAGACCTTCTTGAAGATCCAGTCCTTGCCCAGGGTCGCACCGACCGGGACGTAGCCGCCGGACAGCGCCTTGGCCACACACACCAGATCCGGTTCGACGCCGTCCTCGTGCTGGTAGGCGTAGAAGTCGCCGGTACGGCCGAGGCCGGTCTGCACCTCGTCGGCGATGAGCAGCGCCTTGTGCCGGTGCAGCAGGTCCTGCGCGGCGCGCAGATAGCCGGGCGGGGCCTCGTGGACGCCCTTGCCCTGGATCGGCTCCACGATCAGGGCGGCCACGTCACCCTTCTTCAGCTCCCGCGCGAGCGCGTCGAGATCGCCGAGAGGTACGGCGGTGTCGGGCAGCAGCGGGGCGAAGCCGTCGCGGAAGCCGTCCTCGCCGTTGACCGACAGGGAGCCGGTGGTCAGGCCGTGGAAGGCGTGGTCGCAGTAGAGGACGCGCGGTCTGCCGGTGGCGTACCGGGCGAACTTCAGGGCGGTCTCGACCGCTTCGGTGCCGCTGTTACCGAAGAACACCCGGTCCAGGTGCGGACTGTGGGTGAGCAGCCGCTCCGCGAGCAGGCCGGGCAGCGGCTGGCAGTCGAAGCGGGTGAGGTCGGCGAGGTTCAGGTCCAGCACGTCGTGCAGCGCCTGGCGGACGACCGGGTGGTGGCGGCCGAGCCCCATCACCCCGAACCCGGCGAGCATGTCCAGGTGGTCGTTGCCGTCCGCGTCGTAGAAGTGGGCGCCCTCGGCGCGCTCGTAGACCTTGTCGAAGCCGATGGTGTGCAGCATGCGCGGGAGCTGCGGGTTCAGGTACTTCGTGTGCAGCTCGTAGCGCTCGGCTCCGCGGTCGGCGAGGAGGGCGCCGAGGTCGAACTTCTTGGTCATTCAGCTTTCTCCTTGACTGTGCCCCCCGCGTCCTCGGCGGCGAAGTCCGCCTCCTCGACGGCGGGACCCGGGTCCCTGACGGCCAGGCTCGCGCCGATCCGCCCGGCGATCTCGACGGGCGTGAGGCCGATGTCGGCCAGCACCTCACCCCGCTTGGCGTGCGCGAGGAACTGCTCCGGGATGCCGAACCGGCGTACCGGCACGTCCACGTCGGCGTCGCCGAGGGCGAGCGCCACGGCCGAACCGACCCCGGCGGCCCGGCTGTTGTCCTCCACGACGGCCACCAGCCGGTGTGCGGCGGCCAGCCCCGGCAGCTCGGGGTCGACGGGCTTGACCCAACGGGGGTCGGCCACCGTGCAGCCGATGCCCCGCGCCGCCAGCAGTTCGGCGGCCTGCAGGCACACCGGCGCCATCACGCCGACGGCCACCAGCAGCACCTCGGGGTCTTCGCCGCGGTGCAGGACGTCCATGCCGCCGACGCGGTCGATCGCCGGGATCCGCGGGCCGACGGACTCCTTCGGGAAGCGGACCAGGGTGGGCGCGTCGTCCACGGCGACGGCCTCGCGCAACTGGGCGCGGAGCTGGTCGGCGTCGCGCGGCGCGGCGATCCTGAGGCCGGGGACGACCTGCAGCACGGACATGTCCCACATGCCGTTGTGCGACGCGCCGTCCACGCCGGTGACGCCGGCCCGGTCCAGCACGAAGGTCACCCCGCACCGGTGCAGGGCGACGTCCATCAGCAGCTGGTCGAAGGCGCGGTTGAGGAAGGTGGCGTAGACGGCGACGACCGGGTGCAGCCCGCCGGTGGCGAGACCGGCGGCGGAGACGGCCGCGTGCTGCTCGGCGATGCCCACGTCCCACACCCGGTCCGGGAAGCGCTCGGCGAACCGGCCGAGGCCCACCGGGTGCAGCATGGCCGCCGTGATCGCCACGACGTCCTCCCGCTCCTCCCCGATCCTGACGATCTCGTCGCCGAACACCGAGGTCCAGGAGGGCCCGCTGGACGGCGTGAGGGGCGCGCAGGTGAGCGGGTCCATCACGCCGACGGTGTGGAAGTGGTCCTCCTCGTGGGCGAGGGCGGGTTCGTAACCGCGCCCCTTCTCCGTGAGGCAGTGCACCAGGACGGGCCCGTGGAACCGTTTGGCCCGCCGCAGTGCCGACTCGACGGCCTTGATGTCGTGCCCGTCGATCGGACCGACGTACTTGAGGCCCAGGTCCTCGAACATGCCCTGCGGGGCGAAGGCGTCCTTGAAGCCCTTCTTCGCGCCGTGCAGGGACTCGTAGACGGTGGGGCCGACGACCGGGGTCCGCAGCAGGACGTCCTTGCCCCAGGCGAGGACCTTCTCGTAGCCGTCGGTGGTGCGCAGGGTGGCCAGGTGGTTGGCCAGGCCGCCGATGGTCGGGGCGTACGACCGCTCGTTGTCGTTCACGACGATGATCAGCGGCCGGTCCTTGGCGGCCGCGATGTTGTTCAGCGCCTCCCAGGCCATGCCACCGGTCAGCGCGCCGTCGCCGATGACCGCGACCACATGGCCCTTCTCCCCCTGCACCTGGTTGGCCTTGGCGAGACCGTCGGCCCAGCCGAGCGCGGTCGAGGCATGGCTGTTCTCGATGACGTCGTGCTCGGACTCCTCGCGCGAGGGATAGCCGGACAGGCCGCCCTTGCCGCGCAGCTTGGAGAAGTCCTGACGCCCGGTCAGCAGCTTGTGGACATAGCTCTGGTGGCCGGTGTCCCACAGGATGCGGTCGACCGGCGACTCGAAGACCCGGTGGAGCGCGATGGAGAGTTCCACCACTCCCAGGTTGGGCCCGAGGTGGCCGCCGGTTCTCGCCACCGCGTGCACCAGGAACTCACGGATTTCTTCGGACAGTTCACCGAGTTCCGCCTCGGACAGCGCCTTCAGGTCGCGTGGTCCCCTGATGCTCTCCAGAATCGTCACGCTGGGCCCCCTCTCGGTCCGTGCCGTGCTTCAACCCCAACTCACTTCGTCTGTTCGGCGAGCCTCATGGCCTCCTCGATGAGGGTCTCCACGATCTTGGACTCGGGGACGGTCCTGACGACCTCGCCCTTGACGAAGATCTGGCCCTTGCCGTTGCCCGAGGCAACCCCGAGGTCTGCCTCGCGGGCCTCGCCGGGACCGTTGACGACACAGCCCATCACCGCGACCCGCAGCGGCACGTCCATGCCGTCCAGCCCCGCCGTGACCTCGTCGGCCAGCCTGTACACGTCGACCTGGGCCCGCCCGCAGGACGGGCAGGAGACGATCTCCAGACCGCGCTGCTTGAGGTTCAGGGACTCCAGGATCTGGAGGCCGACCTTGACCTCCTCGGCCGGAGGCGCCGAGAGGGACACCCGGATGGTGTCGCCGATGCCCTGGCTGAGCAGCGCGCCGAAGGCGACCGCGGACTTGATCGTGCCCTGGAAGGCCGGGCCGGCCTCGGTGACCCCCAGGTGCAACGGGTAGTCGCAGCTCTCGGCGAGCAGCCGGTAGGCCTCGATCATCACGACCGGGTCGTTGTGCTTGACCGAGATCTTGATGTCGCGGAAGTCGTGCTCCTCGAAGAGCGACGCCTCCCACAGGGCGCTCTCGACCAGGGCCTCGGGGGTCGCCCTGCCGTACTTCTGGAGCAGGCGGCGGTCCAGGGAACCGGCGTTGACGCCGATCCGGATCGGGGTGCCGCGGTCCCTGGCCGCCCGCGCGATCTCCTTCACCTGGTCGTCGAACTGCTTGATGTTGCCCGGGTTCACCCGGACCGCCGCGCAGCCCGCCTCGATGGCCGCGAACACGTACTTCGGCTGGAAGTGGATGTCCGCGATCACCGGGATCTGCGACTTGCGGGCGATGGTCGCGAGAGCGTCCGCGTCGTCCTGCGTGGGGCAGGCGACGCGGACGATCTGACAGCCGGACGCGGTGAGTTCGGCTATCTGCTGCAGGGTGGCACCGATGTCCGACGTACGGGTCGTCGTCATCGACTGCACCGACACCGAGGCTCCGCCCCCGACCGCCACCGGACCGACATGGATCTGCCGCGACACGCGCCGCGGTGCGACCGGCCGGGCCGGTACCTCGGGTACGCCCAAGGGCACGGCGGTCACGGCGTCACTCCCGGTTTCCGGCGACGGTCTCGCGCATCGCCCGCAGCGACTCCTTCAGGGAGCCCATGGTGGCGAGGACGGCGGTGGGCTCGTAGCCGCAGTGCGCCATGCAGTTGGCACAGCGCGGGTCCTTGCCGCGGCCGTACTTGTCCCAGTCGGTCTCCTCGACGAGTTCGCGGTACGTCGGCACGTATCCGTCGCTCATCAGGTAGCAGGGGCGCTGCCAGCCGAAGAGCGAGTAGTTCGGGATCGCCCAGGCGGTGCACGGGAAGTCGACCCTGCCCTCGAGGAAGTCCAGGAAGAGCGGGGAGTGGTTGAGCCGCCAGCGCCTGCGGTTGCCGCCGGCGAAGGCCTTCCTGAACAGCTCCCGGGTCTGCTCGACGCCGAGGAAGTGCTCCTGGTCGGGCGCCTTCTCGTAGGCGTAGGCGGGCGAGATCATCATCTCGTCCACCTTCAGGTCGTCATTGAGGAAGTTGAGCACCTCGATGATCGTCTGCGGGGTGTCGGTGTTGAAGAAGGTCGAGTTGGTGGTCACCCGGAAGCCGCGCCGCTTGGCCTCCTTGATGGCTTCCACCGCCTCGTCGAACACGCCCTCCTTCGCGACGGACTCGTCGTGCCGCTCGCGCAGCCCGTCGATGTGCACCGCGAAGGCGAAGTAGGGCGAGGGCGTGAACTTGTCCATCTTCTTGCGCAGCAACATGGCGTTGGTGCACAGGAAGACGTATTTCCGCCTGGCCACCAGCTGGCGCACGATCTCGTCGATCTGAGGATGCATCAGCGGCTCGCCGCCGGCGATCGACACCATCGGCGCGCCGGACTCCAGCACCGCGCCCACGGCCTGGGCCACCGGCATGCGCTGCTTGAGCACACCCGCCGGGTGCTGGATCTTGCCGCAGCCCTCGCACTTGAGGTTGCAGGCGAACAGCGGTTCCAGCTCGACGATGAGCGGAAACTTGTCCCGCCTGCGGATCTTCTGTTCAGCCAGGTAAGTAGCGACCTTGATGGACTGACGCAGCGGCATGGCCATCTGGCTCACCTCCGGGGGAGCAACAAAGAACGGTGCCATTCGAAAAAAGCAGGAAGGACGGCACGAAGGACGCGGAAGGCTGATATTCCACCGCGCACTGTGCCGATCCGGACGAGTTCATGTTCTGGAGCGTCCACGACCACCCGTACGGCCGCAACCGGGCGCTCGCCCGCGCGGACGGCGCTCAGGAGTGTGGCCGCGGACTCCATGTCGACCGCGATCGCGCCGGTCGCGAGCAGGTCGGACCGCTCGTGGCCGCGGACGACATGGTCGGAGCCGGTGACCGGCCCGGTGTGGACGGTGCGCCCGGGCAGGATGCGCACGAGTTCGTTCACGAGCAGGTCGGTACCCACGCACGGGACGGTCCCGTGCGGGTCCCGGGTCTCCTCGGCGACGACCAGGTCGCCGGGGTGCATCCCGGGTGCGAGCCCGGCGCAGAAGCCGGTGGCCAGGACGGCCGTGCCGGCCCGCGCCGGGTCCGCGAGAAGCCGGGTGACGGACCGTTCCGCCGCCTTGGGGCCCATACCCGTACGGACGACGCTGAACGGTCCGTCGGCACCGCCCCGGTCGCCGGTGCGCAGGGCGAGGTGCTCGATGCCGAGCGCGCAGGCGATCAGCAGCGGGGCCGGGGCGGGCTGGGCGCTCATTCAGCTCCCCTTGACCTCGGAGAGCGGCTTCTTGATCTCGGAGAGCGGCTTCCTGGCCCTGGCGAGCGGCGGCCGCTCGAAGGGGTCGCCGTGCAGGTACCGGCCGAGCGCGGTGAGCGGGAAGACCTGCCGGTAGAGGTGGTAGTTGATGGAGAAGTCCCAGGGGAAGCCGGTGCCGGTGAAGTACGGCTCGTCCCAGGAGCCGTCCTCCCGCTGGGTCTCGGCCAGCCACCGGACACCGCGCTCGACGGCTTTGGAGTCCTGCTCCCCCGCCGCGAGCAGGGCCATCAGCGCCCACCCGGTCTGCGAGGCGGTGGAGGCTCCGCGGCCGCTCCACTCCTTGACGTACTTGTAGGAGCGCAGGTCCTCGCCCCAGCCGCCGTCGTCGTTCTGGACGCTCTCCAGCCAGGTCACCGCCCGCCGGATCGCCGGGTGGGAGCCGGGCAGTCCGGCCGCGGTCAGCGCGGGCACCACCGAGCCGGTGCCGTAGACGTAGTTGACGCCCCAGCGCCCGAACCACGAGCCGTCCGGCTCCTGTTCGGCGAGCAGCCACTCGATGCCGCGCCGGGTGCGCGGGTCGTGGGCGAGGCCCTCGGCGGCGAGCATCTCGACCACGTGCGCGGTGACGTCGGCGGAGGGCGGGTCGATGACCTCGCCGAAGTCGCAGAACGGCAGCCGGTTCGGGAACGGGCTGGTGTTGTCGACGTCGAAGGCGCCCCATGCGCCGTTCTTCGACTGCATCCCGAGGTTCCAGCGCACCGCGCGCCCGATCGCCCCGTCCACTCGGTCGGGGTCGTGATGCCTGACCCGGCGCAGCGCGAGAGCGACCTCGGCGGTGTCGTCGATGTCCGGGTAGTTGTCGTTGTGGAACTCGAACGCCCAGCCGCCGGGCGGCAGTCCGGGCCGTTTCACGGCCCAGTCACCGGGCCGGACGATCTCCTCGCCGAGCATCCAGTCGGCGGCCTTGACCAGTTGGGGGTGGTCGACGGGCAGTCCGGCGTCGGCCAGGGCGATGGTGGCGAGACAGGTGTCCCACACCGGGGACTGACAGGCCTCGATCATCCGGGCGCCGTCCTCGCGCCATACGGCGAAACGGTCCAGCGAGGCGAGGCCCTCGCGCATCACCGGGTGCTGGAGGTCGTAGCCGAGCAGGTACAGGGCGATGACCGAGTACACGGCCGGCGGCTGGATGCCGCCCCAGCAGCCGTCGTTCTCCTGGCGCTCGATGATCCAGCGGGCGGCGGAGTTCATCGCGGCCCTGCGCAGACGGCGCGGGGCGACCTTGCGCAACTGGTGCAGCGCCTTGTCCAGGCGCTGGAAGGCACCGTCCCAACTGGCCACGGGAGCCAGGGGCCCGGCCGGGTTGGGGTCGGCCGGGTCGGTGTGCAGCTCGTCCAGCGGGAAGGGCGCCGGGCGGACCGGCCGCTTGGCCGAGACGATGGTCAGCGGCACGATGGTCTGCCGGGCCCAGCAGCCGAAGTCGTAGATGTTGAGCGGCATCCAGCTGGGGAAGTAGATCAGCTCCGGCGGGAGTTCGGGCAGGTCCTCCCACTTCCACCAGCCGAACAGGGCCAGCCAGATCCGGGTGAACACCCGGGAGGCGGCGATCCCGCCTCGCTCGCGGATCCAGGCGGAGGCCTTCGCCATGTGCGGGGCGTCGGGCGCGTCGCCGGCCAGGCGGAGGGCGACGTACGCCTCGACCGTGGTGGACAGTTCACCGGGCCCGCCGTAGAAGGTGGCCCAGGTGCCGTCCTCGCGCTGCTCGCCGCGGATGAACAGGGCGGCGGCCTGTGTCGTCGCATCGTCGCGGATCCCCAGGAACTGACGGAGCAGCAGGTCCTCGGCGTCCATGGTGACGTTCGTCTCGAGGTCGCCCTTCCACCAGCCCTGGGCGTCCTGCCGTGCCAGCAGGAAGTCGGTGGCGCGCCGTGCGGCGCGTTCGGCGGCTTCTTGTACCCCGGTCGCCGCGGGGGTGGTGACGTCGGTTTCGCTGGCCGCGGCAGCGCGGGGCGGGATGGTCGCCCCGGTGCTTCCGTCGGTCGTCGCTGTCATGGCTTCCCCTTCGTGCAGTCGTGCGAGTCGTGCTGCTACGGGTCCGCCGTCGGCCGGTGTCCGTCGTCCCTCGACACCGGCCGGCGACTACGCGAGGGATATTCGACCGATAACGATCATCTCTTTCGTACGACGACGAAGTCGGCGAGTGCCGTGAAGGCGGCCCGCACCTGTTCGGGCATGTCGACGGTGTCGAGGGCTTCGATGGCGATGGTGTGCTGACGGCGCGCTTCCCCGGCCGTCCACTCGCGGCCGCCGGCCTCCTCGATGAGGGCCGCGCGGGCCGCGAACTCCTCCTCGGAGAAGTTCGCGAAGTCGCTGCTCTTGGCGTCGGCGGCGAGGATCTCGCCGAGCCGCTCGGAGGCGGAGCCGCCCGCGGCGAGCGCGGCCACCACCGGCAGGGACTTCTTGCGCTGGCGCAGGTCGCTCCAGGTCTGCTTGCCGGTGGACCCCGGGTCGCCCCAGATGCCGAGCAGGTCGTCGACGGCCTGGAAGGCGAGGCCGAGGTGGTAGCCGTACTTCTCCAGGGTGTCGGCGGTGCGGTCGTCGGCGCCGCCGAGCACCGCGCCGATGGAGCTGGACGCGGCGAGCAGGGCGCCGGTCTTGTTGCCCTCCATCTCCAGGCACTCCTCGACGCTGACGCGGTCGCGGTGCTCGTAGGAGATGTCCTGCGCCTGACCGTCGATCAGGGCGCGGCTGGCGGCGGTCAGGCGGCGGGTCGCGCGGCCGGCCTCGACGGTGCCGAGCTCCAGCAGGATCTCGTTGGCGAGGGCGAACAGGGCGTCACCGACCAGGATGGCCTGGGCGGGGCCGTGCACCTTCCAGACGGTGTCGCGGTGCCGACGCTGCTCGTCGCCGTCCATCAGGTCGTCGTGCAGCAGCGAGAAGTTGTGGACGAGTTCGACGGCGACGGCCCCGGGGACACCCACCTCGGGTGCGGCGCCGGTGACTTCGGCGGAGAGAACGGCCAGGGCGGGGCGCACGGCCTTGCCGCCGTCGCCGTCGGCCGGGTTGCCGGCCGCGTCGATCCAGCCGAAGTGGTAGGCGGCGACGGTGTCCATCGGAGGCGCCAGGCGGTCGACGGCCGCACGCAGGACCGGGGTGGCCAGGGTCCGGCCGCGCTCCAGAAGCGCGGTCACGTCCACCGCGGTCCTCCGAGCGGGCATCGGGGCCGGGGGCACAGTGGGCACAGTCTCTCCTCTTGTTGCGGTACCGGGGGTGCGGGGGCCTGCCGCGTCCTGATCGAGCGTCACGCCGCCTCCTCGAACTCGAAGAGTTGGCGGGGGCGGGGCCGGCCCAGGGCGCTCAGCGCGGCGTCGGCCGCGCTCACTCCACTGCGGACCGCACTTTCCATGGTCGCGGGCCACCCGGTGGCGGTCCACGCTCCGGCCAGGTACAGGCCGGGGGCCTTGGTGCGGGCGCCGGGCCGCAGCCGCCCGACGCCGGGGGTGGGAGCGAACGTCGCCGTGCGCTCCCGGGTCACGAAGAAGTCCTTCACCGCAGCGCCTCGGGTGCCCGGGACGAGGCGCTCCAGCTCGGGCAGATAGCGCTCGCGGAGCTCGGCGACCGGTGCGTCGATCTCGTCCTGCGCGGCGGACTGGGACAGCGCCAGGTACTGCCCCTCGGCGAGCCCGGACGCGTCCGTCCGGTCGAAGACCCACTGCACCGGGGTGCCGAGGGCGGCGAAGAAGGGCCGGGCGAGCACCTTGCGGTCGTAGACGACATGCACGTTGAGGATCGGCGCGGTGCCGATCCTGAGCAGTTGTTCGGGGGCGTCGAGGGCGCCGGGCGGCAGCAGGTCGTGCGTCTCGCGCTGGGGTACGGCGAGGACGACCGCGTCGGCCCGGAGCGTCTCGCCGGGAACCTGAACGCTCCAGGTCCCGTTTTCGTTGTTGGAGACGGAGGTGACGCGTGTACGGACTTCGGTACGGACGCCCGCGGAGTCGAGCGCCTTGCGGGCCAGCCGGTCGTGCAGTTCGCCCAGCGGCACATGGGCCCAGCCGATGTCGGCCGCGCCCGGGTCGGACAGCAGACCGGTCTTGAACACCATCGCGGCGAGCCCCAGCGAGGCGTCGCCCGCGACCGCGTTGAGGGTGGCGACCCCGACCAGGTCCCACAGGGCCTCGACGGCACGCGCCGACTGGCCGTGGGCGGCCAGCCAGCTGCCGAAGTCCTGGGTGTCCAGGGCCGGATCGGCGAGGTCGAGTCCCTTGAGCGCGAGCGCGGCACGCCCGACCGCGGCACGCTCGGCGAGCGACAGGTGCGGATAGGTGGCCAGGCTCCGGCCCAGATGCAGGGGTACGGGCAGGGCATCGCGCCGCAGCCTGCCCAGCCGCCGTCCCTCGGGCCGGTTCACGTCGAGTACGGGCACGTCGAGACGATCCTGCAGCGGTGCCAGCGCCGCGCCCTCGATGCGGTCGAGGAACCAGCGGTAGGCGGTGCAGCAGCGCAGGTACACGTGCTGGCCGTTGTCGACGGTCAGGTCGCCGCGCTGGAAGGAGAAGGCGAGGCCCCCCAGTCTCGGCCTGCCTTCGAGCAGGGTGACCCGGACGCCCGCGTCGGCGAGCGCGAGCGCAGCGGTGATCCCGGCGAGGCCGCCGCCGACCACGACGGCACTGCGCCCCGCCGGTGCCGGGGTGCCGGCGTGCGCCGCCGAGTCGTGTGCGCCGTCGCTCATCGTGCGTCCTTCCCTGCCTGCCGGGCGTGCTGGATGAACGGTGCACGCTCGGCCGTCGCAGTCAGGGACGCCACGCCGCAGCGGAGGGTTGCCCGCCGCATCGGACCGTCGGAGTCCGCCTGGTCCACAGAGTCCATCAGGCGCGCCTCCTGACGGTCCGCCGGGACACGTGCCGGGTGTCGAGCCCCGACAGTCCGCGTACGGCGACGTAGGCCTTCTCGCGCCCGGGCAGGGAGACCCGGCCGCGCAGCACGGCCTCCGGGTCGCGCTCGATGCGGTCGAGCAGGCGGCGGTAGATGCCGGCCATGGCGGCCACGCATGCGCCGCTGCGCCGGTCGAGCATGGGGAGGAGCCGGTAGCCCTCGGCGAAAAGGGCGCGGGCCCGCCGCACTTCGAAGTGCACGAGGCCCGCGAAGTCGGAGCCCTCCGGCGGGGTGGGGCCGTTGAAACCGGCCGAGCACCCGAATTTCGCGAGGTCGTCGGCGGGCAGATAGGTACGGCCGCCCTCGGCGTCCTCGCGGACGTCCCTGAGGATGTTGGTGAGCTGCAGCGCGAGACCGAGCGTGTCGGCGTACTCGGACGCGCGCTCGGCGCCGCGCGCCCCCGGTTCCGTGCCGAACACGCCGAGCGAGAGGCGGCCGATGGCGCCGGCCACGCAGCGGCAGTAGACCTTGAGGTCGTCCCAGGTCTCGTAGGTCTCCCCGCGCACGTCCATCTGGACGCCGTCGATCAGCTCGTCCAGCCCGCCGAGCGGGATCGGGAAGGCGTCGGAGGCATGGGTGAGGGCGACGGCCACCGGGTCGGTGTCGTCCTCCTCGACCTGGCCCGCCCGGACACGGTCGAGCAGCGCCCGGGTGTCCTCCAGGCGCGCGACCTTGACCTCGCCGGGCAGGTCGCCGTCGCCGATGTCGTCGACACGCCGGGAGAAGGCGTACAGCGCGGACATGGCGCGGCGCTTGGGCGTCGGCAGCAAGCGGATGCCGTACGCGAAGTTGCGGGCCTGCTGCCCGGTGACGGCCTCGCAGTAGCTGTAGGCGGCGAGTACCGGTGCGGACACGTGTGGCACAGAATCCACGGTCCGGATCACCCCTCTCCTCGCAGGGTCACGCCCACCTCACGCAGCAACTGGACCTTGCCGGGTCTGGGCGGGCCGGGAAGTACGTCGTATTCGGCGGCGGCGATCGCCCGGATCGCCGCCCTTCCCCCTGCCACGAACCCCGCGAGCAGCAGCTTCAACCTGCCGTTGACGCTACCCACCAAGGGGGCGCCTTCATTCAGCAGATCGCGGGCGCGTTGCGCTTCGTATGCAACCAGAGCGCGCAACGATGCGCCTGTGGTTTTCGTGGCGAGATCCGTTTCATGGATGTGGAAGCGCTTCATGTCCTCGGCGGGCAGATAGATCCGGTCACGGCCGAAGTCCTCGGCCACGTCCTGGAGGTGTTCCACGATCTGCAGTGCGGTGCAGATGGCGTCGGAGAGGCGGATCCGCTCGGGGGTCGAGGTACCGGTGACGGCGAGGACGAGGCGGCCGACGGGGTTGGCGGACAGCTCGCAGTAGGCGAGGAGGTCGTCGTAGGTCTCGTACCGGGCGACCAGCTGGTCCTGGCGGTTGGCGGCGATCAGGCCGAGGAAGGGCTCGGGGGTGAGGGCGCGGCGGCGGACGGTGGGCTGCAGACGGCGGAGCAGGGGGTGGCGGGGCGTGCCGTCGAAGACACGCCGCAGGTCGGCCTCGAAGGCGTCGAGGAGGGCCAGTCGGTCCTCGGCCTCGGCTGCCGTCACACCCAGGACGCGCGCGTCGGCTCCACCGGGGGCGAGGTCGCCGTCGCCGATGTCGTCCACCAGGCGGGCGAAGCCGTACACGGCCATGAGGTCGGCGCGCCAGGCCCGGGGCAGGAAAAAGGGGGCCACGGGGAAGTTCTCGCTCGCAGCCTTGTCCAGCGTGGCGCGCTCCAGTTCCGGCGCCGTGTCGGTTCCCGTCACCGCGCGCTGCCCGGGGCGGGGACGGCACATGCTGCGTTGAGCTGGGGAGTTTCCGTAGCCATTGCCGTCACATCTCCCGTTCTACACTGCCGATCCGATACACACTATTTCGGACACGCCGCCCGGCCCTCCGCGGGGCTGCCGCCGGGAGGGTGTCGCGCATTATGGCCCTACTTGCCGCTTTCCGGCACCCGTACAGCTTACGTTGTACAACGCGGCACAGTCCGCCGGGGTGTCCTGCACATCACAACAACACACCGATTGGCGTCAAGATTCCTAAGGGCGCCGGGAGTTGACGTTTCCTTTGCAGACGCAGGGCCCCACCGGACGGTTGCCGACGGGGCCCTGGCCGAAACGGCTCAACGGGTCACTTGCCCGTGAATTTCTCGTACTCCTTGAGGACCTCTTCGGTCGGCCCGTCCATGCGCAGTTCGCCGCGCTCGAGCCACAGGACACGGTTGCAGGTGTCGCGGATGGACTTGTTGTTGTGACTGACCAGAAACACCGTGCCGGCCTCCTTGCGCAGTTTCCGGATGCGCTCCTCGGAGCGCTTCTGGAACTTGCGGTCACCGGTGGCCAGCGCCTCGTCGATCATGAGGACGTCGTGGTCCTTGGCGGCGGCGATGGAGAAGCGCAGCCGGGCCGCCATGCCGGAGGAGTAGGTGCGCATCGGCAGGGTGATGAAGTCGCCCTTCTCGTTGATGCCCGAGAAGTCGACGATCTCCTGGTAGCGCTCCTTGACCTGCTCGCGGGACATGCCCATGGCGAGACCGCCGAGGATCACGTTGCGCTCGCCGGTGAGGTCGTTCATCAGGGCCGCGTTCACGCCGAGCAACGAGGGCTGGCCGTCGGTGTAGACCTTGCCCTTCTCGGCGGGCAGCAGACCGGCGATGGCGCGCAGCAGGGTGGACTTGCCCGAGCCGTTGGAGCCGATCAGGCCGATGGCCTCACCTCGGTAGGCGACGAAGGAGACGCCTCGCACGGCGTGCACCTTGCGCACGCCCCGCTCCTCGCCGCGCTTGATTATGCGGCTCAGGGCGGCCGTCGCACTGCCCTTGCCAGTCTTCGCACCGTTGACCCGGTAGACGATGTGCAGGTCGTCCGCGATGACCGTCGGGCGCCGGTCGGCGCTTTCCTGGGTGTTCTGCTCAGCCACGGCCGTACCTCTCCTCCGCCTTCCAGAAGTACACGAACCCGCCGGCGAAGGCGACCACGGCCCAGAACAGGGCGATGACCCACACGTGCGGCGGCAGGTTCGAGGCGCCGTACCCGTCGATCAGCGCGAAACGCATCAGGTCCATGTAGACGGCGGCCGGGTTCACCTGGAGCAGGCGGACCACCCACTCGGAACGGCCCTCCATCATCTTGCTGATGGAGAACATGACGCCGGAGGCGTACATCCAGGTCCGCAGGATGAACGGCATCAGCTGGGCGAGGTCAGGCGTCTTGGCGCCCATGCGCGCCACGATCAGCGCGAGCCCGGTGTTGAACAGGAACTGCAGCACCAGCACCGGCACGATCAGCAGCCAGGACAGGCTCGGGTAGCTGCCGAAGCCGATCGCCACGAGGAACATCACGATCATCGAGAAGAGCAGCTGCTGCAGCTGCTGCAGCGAGAAGGAGACGGGCAGCGAGGCCCGCGGGAAGTGCAGGGCGCGCACCAGGCCCAGGTTGCCGGCGATCGCGCGGACGCCCGACATGATCGAGCTCTGGGTGAAGGTGAAGACGAACACGCCCGTCACCAGGAACGGGATGTACACGTCCTTGGACATGCCCCGGCTCGCGTGCAGGATGACGCCGAAGATGAAGTAGTAGACCGCCGCGTTCAGCAGCGGGGTCGCCACCTGCCACAGCTGGCCGAGCTTGGCCTGGCTGTACTGCGCGGTCAGCTTCGCCTGCGAGAAGGCGAGGATGAAGTGGCGCCGCCCCCACAGCTGCCGGACGTACTCGGTGAGCGAGGGCCGGGCACCGCTCACGGCGAGCCCGTACTTGGCGGCGAGCTGGGCCGCCGTCAGTCCCTCGTCGGGCGACGGGGCCGCGGTCACCGCGACACCGCCGTCGTGCGTTGTCTCACTCACAGGTGGAAGCTTTCGTCTTCTAGTGCGTCGGGTTCGTCGGGACCGTCGTGGCCGGCGTGGTGCGTCGTGCTCGCGCCGTCCGGCTGCGTCGGATCCGGCTTCGGGCGCGCCTCGGGGCGCGGCCCGCACGGTCGAGCTTGTCAGATGACGGGGGGCCGGCCCAGTCGTGTGAGCCGCCACACCGTGCGCCACCGCATCGGGCGGCGGGGGCCGCACGGGGAGGTCCAGCCCTCCTTGAAGCCGCCGAACCAGGCCTTCAGGGCCGGTCCCGAGGGGCGGCGCAGCAGGGTGAGCAGCAGCCAGACCCCGAGGTAGACCGGGACCAGGAGCGCGGGCAGATTGCGCCGGGCCAGCCAGACGCGGTTGCGGGCGACCATGCGGTGGTACACCGCGTGCCGCGAGGGCGCGGTCGTCGGGTGGTACAGCACCATGTCGGACCGGTAGTCGATCATCCAGCCGGCGTCGAGGGCCCGCCAGGCCAGGTCGGTCTCCTCGTGGGCGTAGAAGAACTCGTCCGGGAGGACGCCGGCCTCGGCGAAGACCCGGGTGCGGACCGCGTTGGCGCCGCCGAGGAAGGTGGTGACCCGGGAGGAGCGCATCGGGTCGGAGGCGCGCAGCCGCGGGACGTGCCGGCGCTGGGTCTCGCCCGTGTCCGGGTCGGCGATGCGGAAGCTGACGATGCCGAGCTTCGGGTCGGCGTCGAACGCCTGGCGGCACAGCTCGGCGGTGTCGTGGCGGGCGAGCAGGCCGTCGTCGTCGAGGAAGAGGAGTATGTCGACGTCGCGGCCGCCGGGTCCGAAGGCCTCTATGCCGACGTTGCGGCCGCCGGGGATGCCCAGGTTCTCGGGCAGCTCCATGGTCCGTACGCCCTCGGGGACGTCCGGGACGGGCGAGCCGTTGCCGACGACGACGACCTCGACCCGGTCGCCGTCCTGCTTGGCGACCGAGTCGAGCAGAGCACGCAGTTCCTCGGGCCGGTTGCCCATGGTGATGATGACCGCGCCGACCTTCATGCCGCTCACCTCAGCCTGCTGGAGGCGAGGATGGACACCAGGTGCAGCACGGTCTGCAGCACGGCGATGCCGGCGAGCACCGCGGTGCCGAGCCGGGTGAAGAACAGGTCCCCGTGGATCTGGTCCAGGACCGCGAGGACCAGGATCAGCAGCGAGGCCTCGATGCCGAGGATCAGCCGGTGGAACTTGAGCGCCGAGGCGGCCCGGCGGGCCAGCGCCATGCCGGAGGAGCGCGGCTCGGACGCCGCCTCCTTGACCGGCGCCAGACCGGCCTGGTGCCGGGCGACACCGACGAGGTCGGTCTCGGCCTTGATCAGGATCGCGCCGAGCGCGGCGAGGGTGCCGAGGAAGGCCCACAGCCAGTCGATACGGCCGCTGCCCCACAGGTCGGCGGCGCGCAGGCCGAGGCCGACCAGGACGGCCGCGTCGGTCAGGTACGCGCCGACGCGGTCCAGGTAGACCCCGCCGAGCGAGTACTGCTTCTTCCAGCGGGCGATCTCGCCGTCGACGCAGTCCAGCAGCAGGTACAGCTGGGTGGCGACCACGCCGAGCACGGCGCCCGCGATCCCCGGCACCAGCAGGGCCGGGGCCGCGAGCACACCGCAGACGGTCATCAGGTACGTGAGCTGGTTGGGCGTGACCCTGGTGTTCACCAGGTAGCGGTCGACGCGCAGGGACACCTCGCGCATGTAGAGGCGTCCCGCCCAGTGCTCACCGCTGCGCCGGTCCTTCACCCCGGCGGGGTGGACGACCGGTCGGAGTTCAGCTACCGATGGCCTTGACATAGTCGGCGTAGATGTCCTTGATCTGGTTCGTCTTGAGGTCGAGGTGCTCGAGGATCGTGTAGCGGCCGGGTCTGGTCTCCGGAGCGAACTCCACGGCGCGGACGAACTCGTCCAGCGTGAAGCCGATCTCCTCCGGCAGCACCGGAAGCCCGTGCCGGCGCAGCACCTCGGCCATGTGCACCGACTCCTCGTGCGCTCCGCGGAGGTACATCGCGAAGGCGGCACCGAGCCCGCACTGCTCGCCGTGGCTCGCGGCGCGCTTGGGGAAGAGCAGGTCGAAGGCGTGGTTGATCTCGTGGCAGGAGCCCGAGGCGGGCCGGGAGTCGCCCGAGATCGACATGGAGATGCCGGTCAGGACCAGCGCCTCGGCGAGCACCTGGAGAAAGTCGTTGTCGCCGATGCCACCGGGGTGCCGGAGCACCGCCTCGCCGGCCTGACGGGCCATGGCCGCCGCCAGACCGTCGATCTTCTCGCCGTTGACGCGGTTGGACAGCTCCCAGTCCGCGACCGAGTTGATGTTGGAGATGGCGTCGCCGATGCCGGAGCGCACGAAGCGCGCCGGTGCCTCACGGATCACGTCCAGGTCGATGAGGACGGCGATCGGGTTCGGCACACCGTAGGAGCCGCGGCCGGCGTCGTTGTCGAGCGTGGCGACCGGCGAGCACAGGCCGTCGTGCGCGAGGTTCGTCGGCACGGCGACCAGGGGCAGACCGACGCGCGCCGCGGCGAACTTGGCGCAGTCGATGATCTTGCCGCCGCCGAGGCCCACGACGGCGTCGAAGTGGCCGGCCTTGATGTCACCGGCCAGCCGGATCGCGTCGTCGAGGGTGCCGCCGCCGACCTCGTACCAGGTGGCACCGGGCAGCGACGGGGCGATGCGCTCGCGCAGCTTGGCGCCGGAGCCGCCGCTGACGGCGACGGCGAGCCGGCCCGACTGCGAGATCCGCTCGTCGGCGAGCACTCCGGCCAGGTCGTCGAGGGCACCCGGGCGGATGTCCACGACGACCGGCGACGGAATGAGCCGCGTCAGTACTGGCACGCGATCTCCCGTCCGCGGGCGAGGTCGTCGTGGTTGTCGATCTCGACCCACTGGACGTCGCCGATCGGCGCGACGTCGATCTTGAAGCCGCGGTTCACCAGCTCCTGGTACCCGTGCTCGTAGAACTGCTGCGGGTCGGTCTCCCAGACCGTCTTCAGCGCGTCGGCCAGGTCGGGAGCGGCGTCGCCCTCGATCAGGGTGACACCGATGTACTCGCCGGTCGCCTCGGCGGGGTCCATCAGCTTGGTGATCTTCTGGACGCCCTTGGCGGGGTCGACGACGACCTTCATCTCCTCGTCGGCGAGGGACTTCACGGTGTCCAGCGCGAGGATGATCTTCTTGCCGTCGCCGCGGGCGGCGAGCAGCGTCTTCTCGACGGAGACCGGGTGCACGGTGTCGCCGTTGGCGAGGATCACACCGTCCTTGAGGGCGTCACGGCCGCACCACAGGGAGTAGGCGTTGTTCCACTCCTCGGCCTTGTCGTTGTCGATGAGCGTCAGCTTGAGGCCGTACTTCGCCTCCAGCGCCGCCTTGCGCTCGTACACGGCCTCCTTGCGGTAGCCGACGATGATCGCGACCTCGGTCAGGCCGATCTCGGCGAAGTTTCCGAGAGTCAGGTCGAGAACCGTGATCGAGTCCTCTATGCCCGCGGGACCCACCGGCACGAGTGCCTTGGGAAGGCTGTCGGTGTAGGGGCGCAGACGCCGTCCGGCGCCGGCCGCCAGCACAAGGCCGATCATGCGGGTTCTCCTTCATCGTGTACGGCGGGTGCCCCTGCGGACACCCAGAAGCGGATGCTCTCGATGAGCACCACCAGGGCGACGACCACGGCGAGGACCGTGAGCGCGACCTTGAACTGCGAGGCGGTGAGCACCGCCGCGAGGACGGTGACGAGCACCGTCCGCCCCTCCTGGCCCCCGATGGCACGGACCAGCCAGGCCGGGGGCGCTCCGGCGTTGCCGCGGATGCGGTACACCGTGTCGTAGTGATGGTAGGCGACGGCGGCCACCAGGCCGAAAGCCGCAGGGAGGGCTCCGTTCATCCCGGCGCCACTCGCCAGGACGAGCACCGTGCCGTACTCGGCGGCCCGGAACAGCGGTGGTATCAGCCAGTCCAGGGCGCCCTTGAGGGGGCGGGACAGCGCCCAGCCGGAGGTGACCGCGTAGACGGCGGCACCCAGCACAGGCCACCCGGCGAAGAGGTTCACCGTGAGGACCGCCACACCCGCGAGCGCCACCAGGAGCGGGGCTGCGGGACGCAGGCGCGCGAGGCGGACCACGAGGGCGGCGAGCGGTCCGTTGTCGGCGAGGTCCGCCAGTGCCTGCGCGGCCCGGTCGGTGCGCCTCGCCTTGCGGGTCACCGAGCGCAGCACACGGCCGGCCGTGGTGTACGTCGCGGCGAACGCGCACCCGACGAGGAGCACGTAGAAGGTGATGCGGGGGGTGGTGAGCGCGGTGAGGACGGCGATCATGGCCCAGCGTTCGCCGATGGGCAGGACGATCATCCGCCGCAGCCAGACCGTCCAGCCGACGCTGTCCAGCTTGTCGGAGAGGGCGGCGGTGGGGCTGGTGTTGGCGGTGGCGTCGTGGTTGGCCTCGTTGAAGGAGAAGTCCACGACGTGCCGGCAGGTCTGCAGGATCATCGCGCCGAGGGCGAGGGCCCACACGTCGTCGCCGCCGCGGGCCGCTCCGAGGGCGAGTCCCGCGTAGTAGGCGTATTCCTTGGCCCGGTCGAAGGTGGCGTCCAGCCAGGCGCCGAGCGTGGAGTACTTCAGGGCGTAGCGGGCGAGCTGGCCGTCGGTGCAGTCCAGGACGAACGAGGCGATCAGCAGCACGCCGGCCGCTACGAACCCGGCCCGGGTGCCGGTCGCCGCGCAGCCCGCCGCTATCAGGGCCGTGAGCAGCGAGGCGGTGGTGACCTGGTTGGGGGTCAGGCCCCGGCGGGCGCACCAGCGGGCGATGTAGCGCGAGTACGGGCTGATGAAGAACGTGGTGAAGAAGCCGTCGCGGGACTTCACGGCCGACTTCAGGCGTACGGCCTCGTCGTCGACGGCGGCGACGGCCTGCCGGACCTCGTTGCGGGCCTGCGGGTCCGCCGGCACGGCAGCCACCAGGCTGCCCAGCTCGGGGCGGTGGACCGCGCTGCCGTCGGCGTCGAGGGCGGTGATCACGCGGTCGGTGACGCTGTCGACATCCGCCACGCTCGACTTCGCTCGCGCGGGGGCACCCCCATGCGCCGTACCGCCGCCGGCGGAGGTCTCGCGGGCCAGGGCCCGGGTCAGCGCCTGCCGGGCGGCGGGCTGGGCGGTGACGGCGCCGGGTACGGCGGCGAGCGGGAAGCGCGGGTCGGTGAGGCCCAGGCGCAGGGCGTGCAGGTGGCCGACGAAGCGGGCGTCGACCAGGGCCACGCGCCGGTCGGCCGGGACGGCCGCGAGCAGGCTCTCCGCCTCGGAGGCGTCGGTGGCCGCGCGCACGTCGAAGCCGAGAGACCGCAGATCGTTCTCGAGCGACGATCCGGGCACCGGCTGACCGGTGACGATGGCGGTCGACAACCGAACTCACTCCCTGGGTGCCGGCGTGGCGGCGCCGGTCTTCTGCGTGGTTGGGGCGCCCCTGCCTGCGGCTCCCGGGCGGCATGTCGGCGAAGGGTATCCGATGGACTCGATCCCTTGTTCACCGGCCGTTCACGGTCCGGCCCACGGGGGCTGCCCAGGCCTTTGCCGCGATCATCATCGGGGATCCGGGGCCCGCCCCACAAACCGTGGCCCCAGACCCGGGCATCAGGGACATGCGGACGGGTCGGCATAGGGTGGGCGACCATGACCTGGCTGATCACCGGCGGAGCCGGATACATCGGGGCGCATGTGGCACGGGCCATGACGGGCGCCGGGGAGAGCGTCGTGGCGCTCGACGACCTGTCGGCCGCCGTGCCCTCGCGCCTCCCCGCGGGCGTCCCGCTCGTCCAGGGTTCGACGATGGACGGCGACCTGCTGAAGCGGGTCTTCGCGGACCACGGCGTGACAGGTGTCGTCCATCTCGCGGCGCGCAAGCAGGTCGCCGAGTCCGTGGCGCAGCCGACCCGCTACTACCGGGAGAACGTGGGCGGCCTGGCCACCCTCCTGGACGCGATGGCCGAGGCCGGTGTCGGCCGGCTGCTCTTCTCCTCGTCGGCCGCCGTGTACGGCAACCCGGATGTGGACCTCATCACCGAGGACACCCCGTGCGCGCCGGTGAACCCGTACGGCGAGACCAAGCTCACCGGTGAGTGGCTGGTGCGGGCGGCGGGAGCCGCGCACGGGATCTCCACGGTGTGCCTGCGCTACTTCAACGTGGCGGGCGCGGCCGCGCCGGAACTGTCGGACACCGGTGTGTTCAACATCGTGCCGATGGTCTTCGACCGGCTCACCCACGACGAGGCCCCGCGGATCTTCGGTGCCGACTATCCGACGCCTGACGGCACCTGCGTCCGTGACTACATCCACGTGGCCGACCTCGCCGAGGCGCATCTCGCGGCGGCCAGGCGGCTCGCCGACGGCGGCCCGGCCGGCGATCTGACGCTGAACATCGGCCGCGGCGAGGGCGTCTCGGTGCGCGAGCTGATCACGGTCATCGGTGAGGTCACCGGCGACCGGCGGCCGCCGCTGGTGGAGGAGCGCCGCCCCGGGGACGCGCCGCGCGCGGTCGCCTCGGCCGAGCGGGCCGCCGAGACACTGGGCTGGCGGGCCCGGCGCGGGGTGCGCGAGATGGTGGAGTCGGCCTGGCAGGGCTGGCAGCTGCACCACGGCAAGTGAGCCGGCAACGCCCTGACCAGCGGTTCGTTTGCGCAGGTCAGAGCACATGACAACGGTGTTCAGTGCCGCGTTGCCCGATACCCCCTACCCGTAGTTGACTGTCAGCTCGGGAGCAACACGGAAGGGTGGACTTCTCATGGGGGCAGGGCACGACCACGGGCACACGCACAGCCATGTGCCGCCCACGGGTACGGCCGCGGCCGCGTACCGTGGCCGGCTGCGCGTGGCGCTGGGCATCACGCTCATGGTCATGGTGGTCGAGATCGCCGGCGGTCTTCTGGCGGACTCGCTCGCCCTGATCGCGGACGCGGCCCACATGGCGACCGACGCGGTGGGTCTGGGCATGGCGTTGCTCGCCATCCACTTCGCGAACCGCCCGCCGAGCACCAACCGCACCTTCGGCTACGCCCGCGCCGAGATCCTCGCCGCCCTGGCCAACTGTCTGCTGCTGCTCTGCGTCGGCGGCTACGTCCTGTACGAGGCGATCCAGCGGTTCGTCACGCCCGCGGAGACCCGGGGCGGCCTGATGATCGTGTTCGGCTTCATCGGCCTGGTCGCGAACACCGTGTCCCTGACCCTGCTGATGCGCGGGCAGAAGGAGAGCCTGAACGTGCGCGGCGCCTTCCTCGAGGTGGCCGCGGACGCGCTGGGCTCGTTGGCGGTGCTGATCTCCGCGACCGTGATCCTCACCACGGGCTGGCAGGCGGCCGACCCGATCGCCTCGCTCGTCATCGGGCTGATGATCGTGCCGAGGACGCTCAAGCTGCTGCGCGAGACGCTGGACGTGCTGCTGGAGGCGGCCCCCAAGGACGTCGACATGGCGGATGTGCGCGCGCACATCCTGGCCCTGGACGGCGTGGAGGACGTACACGATCTGCACGCCTGGACGATCACCTCGGGCCTGCCCGTGCTGTCCGCGCACGTGGTGGTCAGCTCGGAGGTGCTGAACGCCATCGGGAACGAGAAGATGCTGCACGAGCTGCAGGGCTGCCTGGGCGGCCACTTCGACGTGGAGCACTGCACCTTCCAGCTGGAACCGGGCGGGCACGCGGAGCACGAGGCACGTCTGTGCCACTGACCGCACACACATTCGTTCGATATTCCGGGGCGGTTCCCGGCTGTGCCCGCCGGGCACGATGATCTACCGGGCCCCACCTCGGTGCCGCCCCCCGCGCGGGACATGCGGACGCGCCGGGAAGTGCCGGGAGTGCCGGATTCGTACGGCAGACTTGGGGTGCGAAGACCGAGGCGAAGGATGGGTATGCCGATCACACCTGCCACCGAGACGCACAGCTCGTCGAACGGCACCGCAGAGGCGATTTTGCTGGAACTGGTCGACGAGAAGGGCGTGACGATCGGCACCGCGGAGAAGCTCGCCGCCCATCAGCCACCGGGACAGCTGCACCGGGCGTTCTCGGTGTTCCTCTTCGACGAGCAGGGCCGGCTGCTGCTCCAGCAGCGGGCGCTCGGCAAGTACCACTCCCCCGGTGTGTGGTCCAACACCTGCTGCGGCCACCCCTACCCCGGCGAGGCCCCCTTCGCGGCTGCGGCCCGGCGGACGTACGAGGAGCTGGGCGTGTCGCCGTCGCTGATGGCGGAGGCGGGCACGGTCCGCTACAACCACCCGGACCCGGCCTCGGGCCTGGTCGAGCAGGAGTTCAACCACCTGTTCGTCGGCCTGGTGCAGGCGCCGCTCGCGGCGGACCCGGAGGAGGTCGGTCAGACCGCCTTCGTGACGGCGTCCGAGCTGGCGGAGCGGCACGCCCGCGACCCGTTCTCGGCGTGGTTCATGACCGTGCTGGACGCGGCCCGTCCGGCGGTCAGGGAGCTGACGGGCGAGTCGGCGG
Source organism: Streptomyces sp. NPDC044064 (assembly GCF_056434245.1). Classification (NCBI taxonomy): domain Bacteria; kingdom Bacillati; phylum Actinomycetota; class Actinomycetes; order Kitasatosporales; family Streptomycetaceae; genus Streptomyces; species Streptomyces sp. NPDC044064. Next base: position 58,751 of record NZ_JBWKFN010000018.1, on the reverse strand, counting down.
GCTGGTAGTCCGACGTCAGGCGAGGGTCACGGGCTTGAGCGGCAGGGCGGCCCAGATCACCTTGCCGCCGCTCGCCGTGTGCTCCACGTCGACGACTCCGCCCGCCTCCCGGGCCACCTCACGGACCAGGAGCAGCCCGCGACCGCCGGTCTGGCCGTGATCGGCCTCCAGGGCGGTGGGACGGTAGGGGTGGTTGTCCTCCACCGACACCCGTACCCACTCGGCCCCGACGGCCACCTCCACGGCGAGCACCGGCGACAGCAGCGCCGCGTGCCGGACCGCGTTCGTGACCAGCTCGGAGACGATCAGCAGCAGTCCGTGGACCAGGTCGTCGGAGACCGGTACGCCCTGGCGCAGCAGCAGGTCCCGTACGGCGTGCCGCGCCTGCGGGACCGACGCGTCCACGGCGGCCGCGGTGAACCGCCACACTCCCTCGTACGGCAGTGGATCAGGCGGCCCATCGGCGCCCCCCGCTGGGCGCGGGTCGTCCCCGCGCCCGTGGTCGTCCATCGTCCGGTCGCCACCCTCGCGCTCGATTGTCACCACACGTCGAGTGTTGGTAACGATCCGCTCCGTACCGAAGAACTGAACACAAGTCAGCGCTTATCGAGCGGTTCTGACCATGTGCGTATGACAACGGCAGTTGTGGGACCGCTCCTGTCCCCCTGACGCCGGTTCACGAACTATTCGTGTTGTGGGAAAACTCCCACAGAGCCCGCCGGAGCCGTCCGGATAGCATCCACCGCATGGATCCCCAGCTGTCTCACCAGGTCGTCGACGCCGTGGCCACCGTCGTCATCCGTCACCCGGCCAAGCGCAACGCCATGACGGCAGCGATGTGGCGAGCCCTGCCCCCGCTGCTGGCCCGGCTGGCGGGAGACCCGGACGTGCGGGCACTGGTGCTCACCGGGGAGGGCGCGACCTTCTGCGCGGGCGCGGACATCTCCACGCTCCGGGGCTCGCCCGCCGAGGCGCAGGGGCTGGCCGTGGCGGCCGAGGAGGCCCTCGCCGCGTTTCCCAAGCCGACGCTCGCCGCGGTCCGCGGCCACTGTGTGGGCGGCGGGGCCCAGCTGGCCGCGGCCTGCGATCTGCGGCTGGCCGAGGAGGGCGCGCTGTTCGGCGTGACGCCGGCGAAGCTCGGGATCGTGTACGCGGCCTCGTCCACCCGGCGGCTGGTCTCGCTGGTGGGACCGGCCGCCGCCAAGTACCTGCTGTTCTCGGCCGAGTTGATCGACGCCGAGCGGGCGCTGCGCACCGGGCTCGTGGACGAGGTACTGCCCGAGGGCGAACTGGACAAGCGGGTCGCCGAGTTGACCCGGATCCTGGTGTCGCGCTCCCAGCTCACCCAGGCCGCGGCGAAGGAGTTCGCGAACGGCCGCACCGACCGGGACGCCCACTGGGCGGAGCAGGCACGCGGCAGCGGCGACACCGCGGAGGGGGTCGCCGCGTTCCTGGAGCGCAGGCAGCCGCGCTTCACCTGGACTACGACAGGATGAAGCGGCTCCGTGCGCGCAGCTGGTCGACGATGTACGCGGGTGCCTTCTCCGGCGAGCCCGCGTCGTAGGGCGGCTGTGGGTCGTACTCGGTCGCCAGCTGGACGGCCTGGGCGTGCTCGTCACCCGCGATCCGGCCGAGCAGGGCGAGCCCCATGTCGATGCCGGAGGACACGCCGGCCGCGGTGACGTACTTCCCGTCGAAGACGACGCGCTCGCCCGTCGGCTCGGCCCCGAACCGGGTCAGCTGATCGAGGGCCAGCCAGTGGGAGGTGGCGCGGCGCCCCTCGAGGAGTCCGGCGGCGGCCAGGAGCAAAGAGCCGGAGCAGACGGAGGTCGTCCAGGTGCTGGTGGCGTCGGCGGCGCGCAGCCAGTCCAGCAGGGGCTCGTGGTCCATCAGCGCGCTCTGGCCGGGGCCGCCGGACACCAGCACGATGTCCGGGTCGGGTACCTCTGACAGTGCCTTGTCGGCGCTGATCGCAAGAAATCCGGTGTCCGTGCGCACGAGGCCGGCCTCCTCGGCGACGAACACCGTCTCCGCGTCCGGGACCCGGGAGAGGATCTCGTACGGGCCGACGACGTCGAGGGCGGTGAAGCGGTCGTAGACGACGATGGCGATCTGCATCGGTTTCCTTTCAGTGGGCAGATGCGGGCCGGAAGCGGCGGCGGTACTCGGCCGGGGCCGTTCCAAGAGCCCTGACGAAGGCGCGGCGCATGGCCTCGGGGGTGCCGTACCCGCTGGCTCGGGAGATCTCTTCGATCCCGTCGCCCGTGTCCTCCAGGAGGCGGCGAGCGTGTTCGAGACGGACCCGGTCGACAAAGCGTCCGGGCGTCATGCCCGTCTCGGCCTGGAACGCGCGGGCGAAGTGGCGCGGTGAGAGACTCGCCCGGGCTGCGAGCACCTCCACGGTGAGGTCACCGGCCGGGTGCTCGGTGATCCACTGCTGGACCTCCCGCAGCGGGTCGCGCTGTGCGGTCTGGGCGGCGAGCTGGGCGCTGAACTGGGCCTGGTTTCCGGGCCGCCGCAGGAACACGACCAGGTGGCGGGCGATGACCAGCGCCGCCTCACGGCCCAGGTCCTCCTCCACCAGGGCGAGAGCGAGGTCGATGCCCGAGGTGACACCGGCCGAGGTGGAGACGTGTCCGTCCCGGACAAAGATGGGGTCGGGATCGACCTCGACGGCCGGGTGGTCGCGGGCGAGCTTCTCGCAGTACGCCCAGTGGGTCGTGACGCGGCGGCCGTCGAGCAAACCCGCCTCGGCCAGCAGGATCGCACCGGTGCAGACCGAGACGAGGCGCCGCGCGCGCGGGCCGTGCGTGCGCAGCCACTCGGTCAGCAGCGGATCGGAGCTGCGGGTGCCCTGACCGCCGGGGACCAGCAGGGTGTGCGGGTCGGGCACCTCCCCGAGCGCCTCGTCCGGTACGAGGGTCAGACCGCTGGAGGTGCGCACGGGGCCGCCGTCCAGGGAGGCGGTGCGGATGCGGTACGACCCCGGCGTGTGCGTCTCAGCGCCGTTGAACACCTCGAGAGGGCCGGTGACGTCGAGGCTCTGAACGCCGTCGAAGAGGACGAAGAGGAGGGTGCGCTGAGACATGTCTCGATTCTTCGAGGGTGGGAGCGTGGCCGCAATGACGGATACCCCACCTTTCCTGCCATAGGGCACGGGGCAGGCACGGCTTCCGGGCCCCGCGCCCCGCCGCGTGGCGCCCTGATCCCCGGTTGTCGGTGTCACCTGCCACAATTGCCGCGCAAGCTGACGTGGAGAAGGCGGTACGGGATCGTGACGACACCCCTCGTAGGGTCCATCGAAGGCAGGATCGCCGAGGAGCTCGGCGTACGGGAGCGGCAGGTGAAGGCCGCAGTGGAGCTGCTCGACGGCGGTTCGACGGTGCCCTTCATCGCCCGCTACCGCAAGGAAGCGACCGAGATGCTCGACGACGCGCAGCTGCGCACGCTCGAGGAGCGGCTGCGCTATCTGCGGGAGTTGGAGGAGCGGCGGACCGCGATCCTGGAGTCGGTGCGCGAGCAGGGCAAGCTCACCGAGGAGCTGGAGGCGCAGATCCGCGGCGCCGAGACCAAGGCGCGGCTCGAGGACATCTACCTGCCCTACAAGCCCAAGCGGCGCACCAAGGCGCAGATCGCGCGGGAGGCGGGCCTGGAGCCGCTCGCCGAGGGACTGCTGGGCGACCCGGCGGTGGAGCCGGTGGCCGCGGCGGCCGCGTTCGTGGACGCCGACAAGGGCGTCGCCGATCCGCAGGCCGCGCTGGACGGCGCGCGGGCGATCCTGACCGAGCGGTTCTCGGAGGACGCCGACCTGATCGGCGAGGTGCGCGAGCGCATGTGGGTGCGCGGGCGGCTGGCCGCCAAGGTGCGGGACGGCAAGGAGGAGGCGGGCGCCAAGTTCGCCGACTACTTCGACTTCGCCGAGCCGTTCACCGAGCTGCCCTCGCACCGCATCCTGGCGTTGCTGCGCGGCGAGAAGGAGGAGGTCCTCGATCTCGTCCTGGAGCCGGAGGAGGCCACGGAGGGTCCGTCCTCGTACGAGGGGATCATCGCCCACCGCTTCGGGATCGCCGACCGGGGCCGCCCCGCCGACAAGTGGCTGAAGGACACGGTCCGCTGGGCCTGGCGCACCCGCATCCTGGTGCACCTCGGCATCGACCTGCGCCTCAGGCTGCGCACGGCGGCCGAGGACGAGGCGGTGAACGTGTTCGCGGCGAACCTGCGCGACCTGCTGCTGGCCGCCCCGGCCGGCACGCGCTCGACGCTGGGCCTGGACCCCGGCTTCCGTACCGGCGTGAAGGTCGCCGTGGTCGACGCCACCGGCAAGGTCGTCGCCACGGACGTGATCTACCCGCACGTCCCGGCCAACAAGTGGGACGAGGCGATCGCCAAGCTGGCGCGGCTGGCGAAGGAGCACGCCGTCGATCTGGTCGCCATCGGCAACGGCACGGCGTCCCGGGAGACCGACAAGCTCGCCGGTGAACTGATCTCCAAGCACCCGGAGTTGAAGCTCACCAAGGTCATGGTGTCCGAGGCCGGCGCGTCCGTGTACTCGGCGTCGCAGTACGCCTCGCAGGAACTGCCCGACATGGACGTCTCGCTGCGCGGCGCGGTCTCCATCGCCCGCCGGCTGCAGGACCCGCTGGCCGAGCTGGTGAAGATCGACCCGAAGTCCATCGGTGTCGGCCAGTACCAGCACGACCTGTCCGAGGTGAAGCTGTCCCGCTCGCTGGACGCGGTCGTCGAGGACTGTGTGAACGGCGTCGGTGTGGACGTCAACACCGCGTCCGTGCCGCTGCTCTCGCGGGTGTCAGGCATCTCCTCGGGCCTGGCCGAGAACATCGTCGCGCACCGCGACGCGAACGGGCCGTTCTCGTCGCGCTCCGAGCTGAAGAAGGTGGCGCGGCTCGGCCCGAAGGCGTACGAGCAGTGCGCGGGCTTCCTGCGCATCCGCGGCGGCAGCGACCCGCTGGACGCCTCCAGCGTGCACCCGGAGGCGTACCCGGTGGTGCGGCGCATGGTGAAGACGTCGGGCCAGGAGGTCGCCTCCCTCATCGGCAACACCGGTGTGCTGCGTTCGCTGCGGCCTGCGGACTTCGTGGACGACACCTTCGGTCTGCCGACCGTCGGCGACATCCTCAAGGAGCTGGAGAAGCCCGGGCGCGACCCGCGGCCCGCCTTCAAGACGGCCACCTTCAAGGAGGGCGTGGAGAAGATCTCGGACCTGTCCACCGGGATGGTGCTGGAGGGCGTGGTCACCAATGTGGCGGCCTTCGGCGCGTTCGTGGACATCGGCGTCCACCAGGACGGTCTGGTGCACGTCTCGGCGATGTCGAAGACGTTCGTGAAGGACCCGCGGGACGTGGTCAAGCCGGGTGACATCGTCAAGGTGAAGGTCCTCGACGTGGACATCCCGCGCAAGCGGATCGCGCTGACGCTCCGGCTCGACGACGAGGCCGCGCCGCAGGGGCAGGGCGGCAAGCAGCAGCGAGGTGGCGGTTCCCGGCCGCCTCAGCAGCGGCAGGGCGGCGGTCAGGGCCAGCGGCAGGGCGGTCAGGGCCAGGGCCAGCGGCAGGGCCGCGGCGGTGACCGGGGCGGGCGTCAGGCGCCGGCACCGGCCAACAGCGCCATGGCGGACGCGCTGCGGCGGGCGGGGCTGCTGAACCCGAAGGACGGACGCCGCTGAGGCGGGTATCCGCCTCAGGACCTGGCTCTCCCGCCCGCCCATCCGTCTCGGTGGGCTGAGAGACACTTTCACGGGGCTGCGCCCCGGACCCCGGCGGGGACGTGTTCGTGCGTCCCTGCCGGGGTCCGCGTCCGGTCCACTCCTCGCCACTGCGCGAACAAACGCGGGGACAGAGATCACCCGATCACCAGACTGGTCCCATGACCGGATCAGATCCCAAGGCCGACCTCCAGGCCTGTCTCCAGGACGCCCGTGACGTGATGCTGTGGAAGCTGGACGGCCTGTCGGAGTACGACGTCCGGCGTCCGCTGACCCCGACCGGGACGAATCTGCTGGGCCTGGTCAAGCACCTCACCGGCGCCGAGGCGCTGTACTTCGGGGCGTGTTTCGGGCGGCCCTTCGACGGTGCACCGCTGTGGATCACCGGGGACGCCGAGCCGGACGCCGATCTGTGGGCCCGGCCGGACGAGACCCGGGAGAAGATCGTCGGGCGGTACCGGGAGGCGTGGGCGCACTCCGACGAGACCATCGCCTCGCTGCCGCTGGACGCGGTCGGCCGGCTGCCGGGGAATGCGGCCACCGAGCTGACGCTGCACCGGATCCTCACGCACATGATCGCCGAGTCCCAGCGGCACGCCGGACACGCCGACATCCTGCGGGAGTTGATCGACGGGACCGTCGGACAGCGGCGGGACGGCCTCAACACGGCACCCTACGATCCAGAGCACGTCGAACGGGCGGCGAAGGAGGCCGGGCGGCACGGCGGGTGAACGGCGGACGGCGCGATCATGTACGTTCGTCGCCGCGCCTCCGCAGCCTCGGCACACGCGGATACCGTTCGTGCCGTGATACTGCGGGGGACAAGAGTTCCGGTGGTCGGACTACTGATGGCCGCGACCACCGCCTGTGGCGCTGCCGTCGGTTCGAAGGCGTCCTCGCCCGGCTCCGTCGCGGCGCCCACCTCTGCGAAGAGCGGTCCCGCCGTACGCCCTGCCACGTCGCCCGTCCCGGCCGGGAAGCCGACGCCCAGCCGTACGGGGGTGGCGCCCGCGAACAGGCCGTCCCGCACGACAGTGCCCGCTCCACCCGCCGTCCCCGGCTGCGCGGCGCGCGACCTCACGGTGTCGGAGGGACAGACCGGCCTGCCGGCGGACGGCGCATCGGGCTGGTTCGCCACCCCGATCCAGCTGCGCAACCACTCCGGCGCAACCTGCCGCCTGCGCGGCTGGCCCGGTCTCACCTTCATCGGCGACGGCACCCTACGCGGCTGCGCCGAAGGCGACGCGTCGACGGCGTGCGGCAAGCCGCTGAGCACGTCAGGAACCCGCCCCTTCACGATCACCCGGTCTTCCACGCAGAGCCTTCCGGACGTCTTGCTCACGCCCGGGCGCACGACCACGTTCACACTGGTCTGGGAGGGGTCCTACCGCTGCGGCTCGTTCGTGGCTTCGCCCTACGGCGTCGACATCCGGGTGCCGGGTGACTCCCGCGTGCTGACCCTGATTCCGGCCACGGCGATCTCCCCCTGCGAGGAACGCATCGAGGTCACCCCGTTCGGAGTGTCCGGCTGACCGGTTCTGGCGGTCACGTCGGCGTGGGCTCGGTCAGCCTCCGTTCCAGGTCCCGCAGGTCCTTGCCGATGGAGGAGCGGACCTTTCGGGCCATCACCGGGGCGGCCAGGCGGTAGAGGGAGCCCGCGTCGCCGCGGACCCGGATGCGGGCCAGGGTGCCCCGCGGGTGCTCGTCGAAGGTGTAGGTGACGTGCATGGGCATGGGCCCCGCGACGGACACCATGTCCAGCAGCCCGGGCGGCTCGTGCGCGGCGACCCGCAGGACGTAGTCGATGCGCCGGCCGAGGAAGTGGGCGGTGCGGGTGACCTCGGCACCGACGCCGAAGCCGCCCGCGGCCGCCTCCCTGGTCAGCTCCGCGGTGCGGATTCCCTGCATCCACTCCGGGTCGTGGCGCCAGTCCATGGCGTACGCGGCCACCCGCTCGGGCGGCAGCGCGATGACGCGTTCCGCCGTCTCGTCGATCGTCATGCCACTCTCTCGATCTCCCCGCGGGACTCCGTCCTCCCGGTCGTCAGCCGTTCCATCCAGGATTGCGTCCGCTGGCGCCGAGCGCCCGCTGGAAGGCCGGGGCGTCGTCCGGTACCGGCACCTCCGGGCCGTATCCGCCATTGCCCCGGACCTGCTCGGCGATCTGCTCGACCACACCGAGCGCGACCCGCCCGGTCTCCTCGCTGACGCCGAACGGCTGACCGGTGGCGCGTGCCAGGTCCCAGCCGTGCAGGGCGAGTTCCTGGAGCGTGATGGAGGCGACGACGGCCGCCGGCAGCTCCCCCGGGCCGAACTCTGTCGTCCCTTCGTAGGCGGCGGGGTCGGACCAGGCCACCGCCGCGAGCCCCGCGGAGTCGGCCAGCGCCCGTGGTGAGACGGCCGCGCCGGGCCCGGCGCCGGGCTGCGCCTCCTTGCGGGCGGCCCGCGCCGCGGACTGCAGGGTCGAGCCGAGGTGCTCGACGAGTTCGGCGACGGTGAACTTCTCGCACGGCGTGCGGTCCTGAAGCTGTTCGTCCCGGATGCCGGAGGCGATCGCTGCGACGGCGTCGGCGCACTCCCGGATGGCGGGCTGGAAGGTGCTGTGCTGGGTGCTCATGGCTTCTCTCCTCATCGGTTCCTTCATCGTTTTAGTCCACACTAAAATGACTCAGGGGTTCTGGCAAATTCAAGTGGCGACTAAAATGACCTCCATGGATGCGGTACGAGCGGTCGCCGAGCCCCGGCGGCGCGAGATCCTGCGACTGGTGTGGGACGCGGAACTGTCCGCGGGCGAGATCGCGGAGCGGTTCGACGTCACGTTCGGGGCGGTCTCCCAGCACCTCAAGGTGCTCAGGGAGTCCGGCCTGGTCACGCTGCGCCAGGACGGCAAGAAGCGCTTCTACCGGGCCGACCGCGAGGCCCTCGGTCCGCTGGCCGCGTATCTGCAGTCCATGTGGGCCAGCAAGCTGGACACGCTCGCCGAACTGGCGGAGGCGGCGGAACGGGCGGAGCGCTCCGAAGGGACGGACTCGTGAGGAACAACGCGGTCACCGTGGAACGGCGCATCGCGGCGCGCCCCGAGACGGTGTTCTCCTTCTTCACCGACCGGGACAGGTGGCTGTCCTGGATGGGCAAGGACGGCGAGTTCAGCTTCGAGCCCGGCGGCGCCTACCGAACGCTGGTCAACGGCGAGAACGTCGCCGAGGGCCGCTTCGTCGAGATCGACCCGCCCAGACGCGTCGTCTTCACGTGGGGCTGGGCCACCGGCGATATGCCCGTGCCGCCCGGCTCCTCGACGGTCGAGATCACCCTGGAGCCGGTGCCCGAGGGCACTCTGCTGCGGCTGGTCCACCGGGACCTGCCCTCCCCCGAGGCGTGTGCCGCACACGAGGAGGGCTGGACGCACTACACCGGCCGGCTCGCCGTCGTGGCGGCGGGCGGAGACCCCGGTGCCGACCCCTTGATGTGAGCCGGCCGGATGTGAGCCGGCGTCACACGTACCCGCGCCGCTGGACGAAGCCGAGGGCCGGCGCGCCCAGCGGGACGTCGAGCCGGAACGTGAGCAGCCGGTGGACCAGGATCGCCTACGCGGCGGGCGGGCCCGATCCCCGGTGCGGCACGAGGTCGGGTCAGTGTTCCGTGACCTTGCCCGCAGCCACTTCCAGTCGGCGGGTCACCCGGACCGCGTCCAGCATCCGCCGGTCGTGGGTGACCAGGAGCAGCGTGCCCTCGTAGGAGTCCAGGGCCGACTCCAGCTGCTCGATGGCGGGCAGGTCGAGGTGGTTGGTCGGCTCGTCGAGGACGAGCAGGTTGACGCCCCGACCCTGGAGCAGCGCCAGGGCGGCGCGGGTGCGCTCGCCCGGGGAGAGGGTGGCCGCCGGGCGCAGCACGTGGTCCGACTTCAGGCCGAACTTGGCGAGCAGGGTGCGGACCTCGACCGGCTCGGTGTCCGGGACGGCCGCGCAGAAGGCCTCCAGCAGCGCCTCCGGGCCGTGGAACAGCTTGCGGGCCTGGTCGACCTCGCCGACCAGGACGCCGGAGCCGAGGGATGCGTGTCCGGAGTCGAGCGGGACCCGGCCCAGCAGCGCGCCGAGCAGCGTCGACTTGCCGGCGCCGTTGGCTCCGGTGACCGCGACCCGGTCGGCCCAGTCGATCTGCAACGAGACCGGACCGAAGGTGAAGTCGCCGCGCCGGACCTCGGCGTCCCGCAGGGTCGCCACCACCGCGCCGGAACGCGGAGCGGCCGCGATCTCCATGCGCAGGTCCCACTCCTTGCGCGGCTCCTCGACGACGTCCAGGCGTTCGATCATGCGCTGGGTCTGCCGGGCCTTGGCGGCCTGCTTCTCGCTGGCCTCGCTGCGGAACTTGCGGCCGATCTTGTCGTTGTCGTTGGACGCCTTGCGCCGGGCGTTCTTGACACCCTTGTCCATCCAGGAGCGCTGCATCTGCGCACGGTCCTGGAGCGCGGCGCGCTTGTCGGCGTACTCCTCGTAGCCCTCGCGGGCGTGCCGGCGGGCCACGTCCCGTTCCTCCAGGTAGGCCTCGTAGCCGCCGCCGTACAGGTTGATCTGTCCCTGGGCGAGGTCGAGTTCGAGGACCTTGGTGACCGTGCGGGTGAGGAACTCGCGGTCGTGGCTGACGACCACCGTGCCCGCGCGCAGGCCGGTCACGAAGCGTTCGAGGCGCTCCAGACCGTCCAGGTCGAGGTCGTTGGTCGGCTCGTCGAGCAGGAAGACGTCGTAGCGGGAGAGCAGGAGGGAGGCGAGACCCGCGCGGGCCGCCTGGCCGCCGGAGAGCGAGGTCATCGGCTGGTCCAGGTCCACGGCCAGGCCGAGGGAGTCGGCGACCTCCTCGGCGCGCTCCTCCAGGTCGGCGCCGCCGAGGTCCAGCCAGCGCTCCAGGCTGGCCGCATACGCGTCGTCGGCGCCGGGCGCGCCGTCGACCAGCGCCTGCGTGGCCTCGTCCATCACGCGCTGCGCCTCGGCGACGCCGGTGCGGCGGGCCAGGAACTCCCGGACGGTCTCCCCCGGCCTGCGCTCCGGCTCCTGCGGCAGATGGCCGACGGTCGCGGTCGGCGGGGACAGGCGCAGCTCGCCCTGCTCGGGCGCGGTCAGCCCGGCGAGCAGCCGCAGCAGGGTGGACTTGCCCGCGCCGTTGGCACCGACCAGCCCGATCACGTCGCCGGGCGCGACGACGAGGTCGAGCCCGGAGAAGAAGGAGCGGTCGCCGTGCCCGGCGGCGAGGTTCTTGGCGACGAGGGTGGCAGTCATCAGGAAGCCGATCCTAGTGTCCCGGGACGCCGGCCATCGGCGGGGATTCCCGGCGGCTGCCCGGCCGTCACTTCCCCACCGGCTCCACCAGCACGCTCCCGGTCGTTCTGGCCACCACGAACGCCTCCCCCTTCACAGCCTTCGGGTCCAGCGGAATGCAGTGGCGGCCGGACTCCAGGACGCCGTCGAAGACCTCCTGGGTGTGGGTGCGGTAGAGGCGGTCCAGGCGGTAGACCGTGACCCGGACCCGGCACGGCGAGGTGACGTCGACGGCCACCGCGCCGTCGGCGGCGACCAGGCCGGTCAGCCGGCGCTGCGGGAGCGGACTGCGGTCCAGGGCGTGTTCGATCTGCGCGACGAGCAGGGGGACGATCGGGGCCAAGCCGCTGACGTGGGCGACCTCGGCCCCGGCACGCTCGAACGCCTCTCGTACGGCGGCCCGTTCCGCCTCGCCGACCGCACGGCCGAAGGCGACCGCGCCATAGCCGCGCAGTTCCTCGGCGTGGACGGCCCGGACGTCCTGGGTGATGTCCGCGCCTATGCCGATGGTGCGCAGCGCGGCGGCGAGCTTGGCGAGGACGGCCACGCGGGCGCCGATCAGGAGCACCCGGCGGCGGGGCGCGGGCGAGCCGTCGGCGTCCTGGATCAGCGCGGCGAGGGCGGCCCGGTACTCGGGTCCGGCGAAGCGGAACGGCCCTATGCCGTGGTAGCCGTTGAGGTCCAGGTCGGCGTGCTCCCCCGTCTGCCAGGCGAACTCCCGCCAGATGAAGTCGTCGCCGTCCCGCTCGATCACGGCGGTGACGGCACCACAGGCCAGGTCCGCGCAGTCGGGACAGCCGTAGATCACGAACCGGCCGTCCGGGAGCGGTGGCTCGGTCTCCAGCAGCAGACTGCGCACCTGCGCGGTGAAGATGGCGGGCGGGATGTCGGAGGCGAGGGGGGAGACGGCGTCCAGGTCGGAGAGCTGGAACAGCAGCGGGCGCCCGTCCACGATGAAGTCCACGAAGTCGCGGTGGACCTGGTAGCCGCCGTCGGCGAGGACACCGCCGGCGCGCATCGCCGGTGCCAGGCCGAAGGTCGCGTATGCGGCAGACATGCTGTGAGTATCCCCACACCGGGACGGATGTGAGCGCGGCATGACATATTCCGTTAGCGTCCTGGCGTGAAGCGCGAGTCGAGTGACGAAGTGATCGTGGTCGGCAGCGGGGTCGCCGGACTGACGACGGCCGTGCTGCTGGCCGAGTCCGGCCGCCGGGTACGGGTGTGGGCCCGGGAGCCCGCCGAGCGCACGACCTCGGCGGTCGCCGGCGCGCTGTGGTGGCCGTACCGGATCGAGCCCGAGCCGCTGGTCGGCGCGTGGGCGCTGGACTCCCTCGACGTGTACGAGGAGCTGGCGGGGCGGCCGGAGGAGACGGGCGTACGCCTGGTCGAGGGTGTACACCGGGGGACCCGGCTGGACGAGCTGGGTGCCTGGGCGGGCCGGGTGCCGGGACTGCGGGCGGTGTCCGAGGGGCTGACGGCACGGCTTCCGCTGATCGACATGCCGGTCCATCTTGCTTGGCTGCGGAATCGGTTCGCCGAGGCGGGTGGCCGGGTGGAGGAGCGGGCGGTGACCGATCTGGCCTCGGTGCCCGCCGGCGTGGTGGTCAACTGCACGGGGCTGGGGGCGAGATCGCTGGTGCCCGATCCGGCGGTGCGCCCGGTGCGCGGGCAGCTGGTCGTGGTGGAGAACCCGGGGATCACGACCTGGTTCACCTCGGTCGACCACTCCTGCGACACCTCGACCTACTTCTTCCCGCAGCCCGGCGGGCTGCTCCTGGGCGGTACGGCGGAGGAGGACGCCTGGTCGCCGGAGCCGGACCCGGCGACCGCCGCGGCGATCGTCGCGCGGTGCGCGGCCGTCCGGCCGGAGATCGCCGGGGCACGGGTACTGGCGCACCGGGTGGGGCTCCGGCCCGCCCGGGACTCCGTACGACTGGAACGGCAGACGCTGCCGGACGGGCGGCTGCTGGTGCACAACTACGGGCACGGCGGGGCCGGGATCACGGTGGCCTGGGGCTGCGCCCGGGAGGCGGCCGGGCTGGCCGGAGCGGCATCCGGAGGCTGAGCGGGAGCAGGAGATCGAGCAGGGAGCGGCATCCGGAGGCTGAACGGGAGCAGGAGACCGAGCAGGGAGCGGCATCCGGAGGCTGAGCGGGAGCAGGAGACCGAGCAGGAGCCGGAGGGCCCGTCAGGCCCGCCGCGTGCCAGGCCCCCGCGTGCCGGGCCCCGCGTGCCGGTGCCGAGCGGGCGACCGTGTGGACGGTCGGCCGCCCGGCACCGGCTGATTCCCCCGGAGGGGAACGAGTACTGCGTGGGTGATCAGCCCGCCGGGACGTGTCGGGTGGCGCGCGGGGCGCGGACGCCGTCCAGGGGGCGCGCCGTGGGTGCGGCGGTCACACTGCCGGTGGTGGCCCGTTCGAACGCCGCCGTGCCGCCGACCACCGGGACCCGGGCCGCCGTACGGGACAGATCCAGGGTGAGGGTCGGCTTGGTGGACGGAGGGTCGATGAGGTCCTTGTCGGTGCCTGCGACGATCAGTGCCAGGCGGTGCCCCTTCGGGACGACGTGGTCGGTGGCCGCCAGGGACAGGGTGATCGTGTACGCCTTGCCCGGGGTGAGCGGGACGCCCCGGTCGAGGGAGGCGTAGTGACCGAGGTCGGCCCAGCCGCGGCTGAACACCGTGGATTCGACCTTCGCCGTCTTCGCCCTGGTCGCCTTGAAGCAGGCGCTGTCCCCGGCCGTGCTCCGGCCCCAGCAGGTGCGGTCGGTGAGCGTGGTGATGCCCTCGGCGCTGTCGGCGTAGTCACGGATGGTGTCCGGGCCGAGGTCCACCAGGACGGCGGAGAGGTGGGCCGAGGAGGTGGTCGGGGTGGCGGTCACGGTCACCTTGGAGGAGCCGGACAGGCGCAGGTCGCGGGTGAGCGGCGCCGTGACGAAGCCGGCCTTCTCGGGGGTGGACGTGGTGAGGTGGGCGGCCCAGTCGGTCTCGCTGAGCTTCGGGTCGTCGGTGAATGTCTCGGTGCCGGTGGCCGGGCCGAGACCGAGGGTGCCGACGCCGGGCTGGGCGCCGCGGGCCGGGTGGAGCGTGGTGGCCCGGGTGCCGTGCGGCGGCCAGACCCTGGAGGTGACCCACTGGTCGGGGTGGCGCTCGATGTCCGCCATCGGCTCGCGGTCGATACCGTTGTCGTAGCCGAGGAGCTCGTGGTCGAACCAGCGGTGCAGGGTGTCGACCCAGGCGCCGCGCCGGTAGTCGAAGGGGTCCACGTGCCCGGTCTGGGAGAGCCAGATCTTGCGCTCGACACCATGCTCGGCCAGGGCGTTCCACCACTGGCCGAAGTGCTTGGTGCGCACGTTGAGGTCCTGCATGCCGTGCACGAGGAACACGCTGGCCCTGACCTTGGCCGCGTCCTTGACGTAGTTCCGCTCGGTCCACAGCGGGGTCCAGTCGCCGCTGCGCGGGCTGCCGTCGGCGAGCTTCTTCTGCACCGCCGCGCAGTGGGCCGTCGCGCCGTCGCTCTCGACGTAGCCGGCCAGCTCGTCGGGGCCGCCGTCGTACAGCGGGGCGCCCTGGGCGAAGTAGTAGTCGTACCAGGAGGAGATCCCGCTGATCGGGACGATCGTCTTCAGGCCCTTGACGCCGGTGGCCGCGACGCCGTTGGCGATCGTGCCGTCCCAGCTCTTGCCGATCATGCCGGTCCGGCCGTTGGTCCAGCCGGCCCCGACGGTTCGGGTGCCGGTCCGGGTCGTGTAGGCCTTGGCGCGTCCGTTCAGCCAGTCGATGACGGCCTTCGCGGACCGGATGTCGGAGCGGCCGCCGACGTCGACGCAGCCGTCGGAGCGGTTGGTGCCGGCGAGGTCCACGCCGACGAAGGCGTAGCCGCGGGGCACGAAGTAGTTGTCGTAGAACAGCGGCATCTGGACGACGTGACCGTGCGCGTCGTACGTCTTCTTCTGGCTCTCGTTGCCGCGTCCGCAGCAGGAGTAGTAGGGGCTGGCGTCCATGATGACCGGCACCTTGCGGCCCTGGCGGGCGGGTTCGGCGGGTCGGACGATGTCGGCGGCGACGCGGTCCTTCTTCCCGTCACCGTCCTCGTCGAGGCCGGTGTCCACCCAGACGGACTCACGGATGGCATGTGCGTACGAATAGACGGGACGGCTCTCGCGGGGCGCCGCGTGCGCGGCGGCGGGGGCGAGGAATGCGGCCAGCAGGGCTGTGACGGCCGCAGTCGCGAGCGGTCTCCAGATCGTGAAGCGCGTGCGCATGATCGAACGAATCGGCATGCGCGGACGGTACTCCGGACAACTCCCGTACAGAAGAGGGCTTTACGGCGCCTCGCGTGGCTGTGACGGCTGAATGGCGATCGTGTGACAGCGGGGGCTGTGGACAGGTCGGGGGCCACAGCTACTGAATAGGCTCCGAACAGACTTCCTGTCCAGACGACTTGGAGCTGACGTGCACCGCAGAATCATCGCGCCGGGAGCACTCGCGGCGGCCTCCCTCCTGCTGGCGATCCCGGCATCGGCCGCGAACCTCTCCCCGGGCGCGCCGGGCATCGGCGACCCCTACTACCCCGACTACGGCAACGGCGGCTACGACGTCTCGCACTACGACCTGAGGCTGCAGTACCAGCCGAAGACGGACGAGCTGCAGGGCACGGCGACCATCCTGGCGAAGACCACGCAGGACCTGTCCAGCTTCGACCTGGACTTCCTGCTGAACGTGAGCGAGGTGCGGGTCAACGGCGCCAAGGCGTCATTCGCGACGTCCGGCCAGCACGAACTGGTCGTCACCCCGAAGACGCCGCTGGCCAAGGGTGCGGCGGTGACCGTCGTCGTCCGCTACAGCGGGGTGCCGTCGGCGAAGAGCGCCTACGGTTTCACCACCTGGCACCGCACGCCGGACGGCGCGGTGGCCGCGGACGAGCCCGAGGCCGCCTGGTGGTGGTTCCCGAGCAACGACCATCCGAGTGACAAGGCGACCTACGACGTGTCGGTGGCCGTGCCGGACGGCACCCAGGCCATCTCCAACGGCACGCTCCAGTCCACCAGTTCGAAGCTGGGGTGGACCCGCTACAACTGGCGGCAGAACAAGCCGCAGGCGACCTATCTGGCCACGCTCGCCCTCGGCAGGTTCGACATCACCACCAGCACCTCCGACGGCGGGGTGCCCGTCATCAACGCCTACAGCAAGGACCTCGGTGACAACGACGGTGCCGCGCGGGCCAGCGTGGAGCGCACCGGGGAGCTGGTCGACTGGCTGAGCGGCTACTTCGGGCCGTATCCGTTCAGCACGGCCGGCGGGTACGTGCCGAACACCACCACCGGCTACGCGCTCGAGACGCAGACCCGCGTCTACTACAGCCCCAAGCAGTTCGCGAACGGCTCCAACACCTCGGTGGTCGTGCACGAGCTGGCCCACCAGTGGTACGGCGACGACGTGTCGCTGAAGGACTGGAAGGACATCTGGATCAACGAGGGCTTCGCGCGCTACGCGCAGTGGCTGTGGTCCGAGCACGAGGGCGAGGGCACCACCCAGGAGCTCGCCGACTACGTGTACGCCTCCCACCCGGCCGACGACGCGTTCTGGACGGTCAAGCCCGGCGACCCGGGCCCGGACGACCAGTTCGACATCGCCGTGTACGACCGGGGTGCGCTCGCCATCCAGGCGCTGCGCAACGAGATCGGTGACGACGCCTTCTTCGCCGTCCTGAAGGGCTGGCCGAAGGAGCACGCCTACGGCAACGCCTCCGTGGCCGACTTCCAGAGGTACGCCGAGCAGGTGTCCGGCAAGCCGCTGGCCGCCCTGTTCCACACCTGGCTCTTCCAGCCGTCGAAGCCGGCCGCGCCCGCGGCACACACGGCGTCCCTCGTGAAGGCGGCCACGACGGTCACCCAGCCGAAGTCGTGGAAGCGGATCGAGGCGACGAACGACGTCCACGGCCACTGACGCCCGGGCGCCTCACGGTCTCGGCCGGGCCGCCCGCTCGAGCAGTTCGTCCCGGTCCACCGCCTCCGCGCGGGTGGCCGGGACCGTGCAGGCGTACGCCCCGGCGACCGCCCCGTACCAGGCACACCGCCGGGGCGGCTCGCCGGTGAGGCGGCCGTAGAGGAACGCGGCGGCGAAAGCGTCGCCCGCGCCGTTGGAGTCGACCACCGGCGCGGGCGGGTCCGCCGCCGGTATCCGGGTCAGCTCGCCGTCGGCCAGCAGATACGCGCCCTCGGCGCCCGCGGTGGCGACGACGGTCCCGGCCCGGCCGCGCTCGGCGATCCGCCGTATGGTCCGCTCGGGGTCGGTCAGCGCGGCGGCGGAGAGGAAGACGACGTCCGCCGCGAGCGCGAACGGCTCGTGGTACGGATTCTCGCCGTCCCAGTCGTGCAGGTCGGTGGAGAGTGGGACGCCTGCCTCGGCCAGCACCGGCAAGGCGTGGGCGCAGGGCTGGGTGATGGTCACGTGGACGTGCCGGCTCGCCGCGGCCAGCTTGCGCAGGGTCTCCTCGGGGAAACGGTCGTCGGGGTGGGCGCGGCTGGTGTCGTACAGGGACAGGCGGCGCCCGTCCGGGCCGACGAGGTTCACCGCGCGCTTGGTCCCGGCGGGTTGCGGTAGGGCGGTGAGCCCGATGCCCCGCTCCTCGTGCAGGGCACGGACGAGGTCGCCCTCGGGGTCGTCACCGAGCAGGTCGAGGTGGTGTGTGCGCAGCCCCAGCGCGGCCAGGCCCACGGCGACGAAGTCCCCGGTCTGTCCGGCGCGGGTCCGGATGCCGGAGTCGATCATGTAGCTGTCGGCGTACGGGAGCGGCAGCTCCGGAACGTACACGATCGTGTCGACGCCGGCTCCGCCCAGCACCAGAACGTCGTGAGCACCCGTCTGTCCGGTCATCCCCCGCCCTCCCCGTGGTCATAGACCGTCACCGCGATACCGCGGCTCACCAACCGCTCGGTGACGAGCGGTTCTATGCGGGACCACTTGCCGCCCGCCAGGCCGCAGCCTATGCGGGGCATGTGCACCGACGCGCCGAGTTCGATCACTTCGTCGGCGAGGCGGCCGAGGGCGGTCTCGATCGCCTCGTAGCGGACGGGGACGCCCTTGCTGCCTGTACCGATGCCTCGCTGGCCGACCATGTTGGCCACCCAGACGTACGGGTCGACCTTGACCAGCTGGACCGCGCCCAGCCCGAAGTCGTTCCTGGCGCGGTCGCGGTGCCACGCCCGGTAGGCCGCCTCGGGCTCCGGCCAGCGCCGCGAGAGCGCGAGGACGAAGCCCTTCCCCCAGCCCCCGATGTCGTTGCAGACATGGGCGATCACCTTGACGCCCTTGACCGACGGAACGGTGGCGTCACCCCGGACATACGTGATCTCCGACATGACGCCACCGTAGGCGATGCCACTGACAGTGGCGGTGAGCTGCTACTTCGTCAGCTGCGACAGCTCCTGGTCGGTGTTCTTGGACACCCGGCGGCGCACCGCGAACCAGCCGGCGACCAGCATCACGGCGATCACCGGGATGAGCAGCAGGGTCCGGCGGCCGACCTCGGGGTCGTTCCACATCATGCCGAGGCAGACCAGCAGGAAGGTGATCGTGGCGATCTCCGTGACCGGGCTGCCCTTCAGGCGGAAGTGCGGCCTGGTGGCCAGGCCCGCGCGGGCACGGCGGACGAAGACCATGTGGCAGAGCATGATGATCACCCAGGTGCTGATGATGCCGAGGGAGGCGACGTTCAGCACGATCTCGAAGGCCTGGCTGGGCATCAGGTAGTTCAGGCCGACGCCGAGCACGCAGACCGCGCAGGTCAGCAGGATGCCGCCGTAGGGGACCTGGCTGCGGTTCATCCGGGCGGTGAACTTGGGCGCGGAGCCCGCCATGGCCATCGAGCGCAGGATGCGGCCGGTGGAGTACAGGCCGGAGTTCAGCGAGGACATGGCGGCGGTCAGGACGACCAGGTTCATCACGTCGCCGGCCGCCGGGACGCCGATCTTCGACAGGACCGTGACGAACGGGCTCTGGTCGGCGGAGTACACGGAGCCCGGCAGCAGCAGGGCGAGCAGCACGACCGAGCCGACGTAGAACAGGCCCACACGCCACATGATCGAGTTCACCGCGCGCGGGACGACCTTCTCCGGCTCGGCGGTCTCGCCGGCGGCGACGCCGACCAGCTCCAGCGCGGCGTACGCGAAGATCACGCCCTGCATGACCAGGACGACGGGCATCACACCGTGCGGGAAGACCCCGCCGTGGTCGGTGATCATGCTCAGGCCGGGTGTGTGGCCGCCGACCTTGTGCTGGGTGGCGAGCAGGAAGATGCCGATCAGCATGAAGCCGACGATGGTGGCGACCTTGACGATCGCGAACCAGAACTCCATCTCGCCGAAGATCTTCACCGAGATCAGGTTCACGGCGAGGACCACCGCGAGGGCGATCAGAGCGAGCACCCACTGGGGAATGCTCGTGAACATGCTCCAGTAGCGCGTGTAGAGCGCGATCGCGGTGATGTCGGCGATGCCGGTGGTCGACCAGTTGAGGAAGTACATCCAGCCGGCGACGTAGGCGCCCTTCTCACCGAGGAACTCGCGCGCGTACGACACGAAGGAGCCGGAGGACGGGCGGTACAGGACCAGCTCGCCCAGGGCCCGGACGACGAAGAAGGCGAAGACGCCGCAGACCAGGTAGGCCAGGGCGAGCGCCGGGCCCGCGTTGTGCAGGCGGCCGCCGGCGCCCAGCAGGAGTCCGGTGCCGATGGCGCCGCCGATGGCGATCATGTTGACGTGGCGGGCCTTGAGGTCCTTGCTGTAGCCGGCGTCGCCCGCGTCCGCGGGCGTCTGGGCCGCCTGGGGACGGGCGGCCGCCTGGGCCGATTCCACGGCTTCGTTGCTCACGGGTGGTTCTACTTCCTGGTCCGCCCGGACCTCGTGGGCCCGGGTGTCCGTACAGTTCGGCCCGCACCACCCTGGTGTGTCGCGGTACAGACCAAGGAAGCAGCTTCCCAGGGAGATCGCGGATATGCGGTGGCTCATGTCACAGAGCGTTACTTCTCACATGATCCACACGGAGTACACCCCGTGTTCATCAGGGGTGTCACAGCGTTGGTGAGACAGCGATACTGCTGCGCATGACAAGCGAGACCGAGGAGCCGACGCTCACCATCGACGAGCTGGCCACCCGGGCGGGCCTCACGGTCCGCACCGTGCGCTTCTACAGCAGCAAGGGGCTGCTCCCGCCGCCGGTGATCGGCCCGCGCCGGGTGGGTCACTACGGGCCCGGACACGTGGCACGACTGGCCCTCATCGAGGAGTTGCAGCGGCAGGGCATGACGCTCGCGGCGATCGAGCGGTATCTGGGGCAGCTGCCGCCCGACCTCACCCCGCACGATCTGGCCATCCACCGTGCGGTGGTCGCGTCGTGGGCTCCGGACCTGGTCGAGACGGTGTCGCGGCGGGAGCTGGAGCGGCGCGCGGGACGGCCGCTCACCCCCGAGGACATCGAGCGGCTGGCGGCGATGAGCGCCGTCGCGCCCGGGGACGGCAACGGGGACGAAGGGGAGACGTTCCGGGTCGACTCCGGGCTGCTCCGGCTCGGCGTCCAGCTCCTGGACGTACCGCTGTCGCAGGACGCGATCCTCGCGGCGCGCAAGGTGCTCATCGAGCACTCGCGCGCCGCGGCCCACGAGCTGGCTCAGCTCTTCCGTGGCGAGGTGGCGGAGCGTGACGCCCGGGACGTGAAGTCCCTGTCGGCGCACATGCACCCGCTGGTGGTGCAGGCGCTGCTGACGACGTTCCAGCGGTCGCTGCGGGAAGAGCTGAGCGAGTGGCTCAGCGGATCACGAGCCGGCTGAGTCGCTGAACCGCTCTCCCCTCTCCGCCTTCTCCACCAGCAGCGCGGGCGGGGTGAAACGCTCGCCGTAGCGCTCGGCGAGTTCACGCGCGCGGGCCACGAATCCGGGCAGGCCGCCTTCGTAGCCGTTGATGTACTGGAGCACGCCGCCGGTCCAGCCCGGGAAGCCGATGCCGAAGATGGAGCCGATGTTGGCGTCGGCGACCGAGGTCAGGACGCCTTCTTCGACGAGGCGGACGGTGTCGAGGGCTTCGGAGAAGAGCATCCGCTCCTGCATGTCGCGGAAGGGGATCTCGTGGCCGGGCTTGGTGAAGTGTTCGCGCAGACCGGGCCAGAGTGCGGCCCGCTTGCCGTCGTCCGCGTAGTCGTAGAAGCCGGCGCCGCCGCTGCGGCCGGGGCGGCCGAACTCGTCGACCATGCGGTCGATGACCGCCTCCGCGGGGTGCGCGGACCAGGTGCCGCCGGCCTCCTCGACGGCCTTCTTCGTCTCGTTGCGGATCTTGCGCGGCAGGGTGAGGGTCAGCTCGTCCATGAGGGAGAGCACCTTGGCCGGGTAGCCGGCCTGGGCGGCGGCCTGTTCCACGGAGGCGGGTTCGATTCCTTCGCCGACCATGGCGACGCCCTCGTTGATGAAGTGGCCGATGACCCGTGAGGTGAAGAAGCCGCGGGAGTCGTTGACGACGATGGGTGTCTTGTTGATCTGGCGGACCAGGTCGAAGGCGCGGGCGAGGGCTTCGTCGCCGGTGCGCTCGCCCTTGATGATCTCGACCAGGGGCATCTTGTCGACGGGTGAGAAGAAGTGCAGTCCGATGAAGTCGCCCTGGCGCTCCACGCCCTCGGCGAGGGCGGTGATGGGCAGGGTGGAGGTGTTGGAGCACAGCAGCGCGTCGGGGGCGACGACCGACTCGATCTCCTGGAACACCTTGTGCTTGAGCGAGGTGTCCTCGAAGACGGCCTCGATGACCGCGTCGCAGCCCGCGAGGTCCGCCGCCTCGGCGGTCGGGGTGATGCGGGCGAGGAGTGCGTCGGCCTTCTCCTGGCTGGTGCGGCCCCTGGCGACGGCCTTGGCGCACAGCTTCTCGGAGTAGCCCTTGCCCTTGACGGCCGATTCGAGGGAGACGTCCTTGAGGACGACCTCGATGCCCGCGCGGGCGCAGGAGTACGCGATGCCGGCGCCCATCATGCCCGCGCCGAGGACGGCGACCTTGCGGACCTGACGGGGCTCGATGCCCTTGGGGCGGTTGGCGCCCGAGTTGACCGCCTGCAGGTCGAAGAAGAACGCCTGGATCATGTTCTTCGAGGTCTGCCCGGCGGCCAGCTCCACGAAGTAGCGGGCCTCGATGACCTGGGCGGTCTCGAAGTCGACCTGGGAGCCCTCGACAGCCGCGGCGAGGATGTTGCGCGGGGCGGGGTAGGGAGCGCCGTTGGTCTGCTTGCGCAGGGTGGCCGGGAAGGCGGGCAGGTTGGCGGCGAACTTGGGGTTGGCCGGCGTGCCGCCGGGAATCTTGTAGCCCGGCTTGTCCCAGGGCTGCTGCGACTCGGGGTTGGCGTCGATGAAGGCGCGGGCCTTGGCGAGCAGTTCCTCCGGCGTGGCGGCGACCTCGTGGACGAGACCGTTCTCCTGGGCGCGCGCGGCGTTGTACTGCTGGCCCTGGAGGAGCACCTTCAGGAGGGCGTCCGCGATGCCCAGCAGCCGTACGGTGCGGACGACTCCGCCGCCGCCGGGGAGCAGGCCGAGGGTGACCTCGGGGCAGCCGATCTTGGTGCCGGAGGTGTCGAGGGCGACCCGGTGGTGGCAGGCGAGGGCCAGTTCGAAACCGCCGCCCAGGGCGGCGCCGTTGATCGCGGCGACGACCGGCTTGCCGAGGGTCTCGATGCGGCGCAGGTTGCGCTTGATGGCGAGGCCGCCGTCGAACAGGTCCTGCGCGGTCTCCGGCGTGACCCGGATCAGGTCGCGCAGGTCGCCGCCCGCGAAGAAGGTCTTCTTCGCCGAGGCGAAGATGATGCCTCGGATGGAGTCCTGCTCGGCCTCCAGGCGGTCGGTGACGGCGGCGAGGGAGTCGCGGAACGCCTGGTTCATGGTGTTCGCGGACTGGTTGGGGTCGTCGAGGACGAGGGTGACGACACCGGTGTCGTCCTGCTCCCAGCGGATGGTGGTGCTCTCGGTCATGACAGTCGTCTCCGTTGAAGTCTCGTGATTCCGCATTCCGCAGGGAGTTCAGATGCGCTCGACGATGGTGGCGATGCCCATGCCGCCGCCCACGCAGAGGGTGGCGAGGCCGTACCGCTTGTCCTGGCGCTCCAGTTCGTCGACGAGCGAGCCGAGGATCATCGCGCCGGTGGCGCCGAGCGGGTGGCCCAGGGCAATGGCGCCGCCGTTGACGTTGACCTTGTCCAGGGACAGACCCATGTCCCTGACGAAGCGCAGCACGACCGCGGCGAACGCCTCGTTGATCTCGACCAGGTCGATGTCGTCGATGGTCAGTCCGGCCTTGGCGAGCGCCTTGCGGGTGGCGGGCGCGGGTCCGGTGAGCATGATGGTGGGCTCGGAGCCGGAGACGGCCGCGGAGACGATCCGGGCGCGCGGGGTGAGGCCGTAGCGCTCGCCGACCTCCTTGGAGCCGATCGCGACGAGCGAGGCGCCGTCCACGATGCCGGAGGAGTTGCCCGCGTGGTGGACGTGGTCGATCTTCTCCACCCAGTGGTACTTCTGCAGCGCGACGGCGTCGAAGCCGCCCAGCTCACCGATGTCCGCGAACGACGCCTTCAGCTTCGCCAGGGAGTCGGCCGTGGTGCCCGGGCGCAGGTGCTCGTCGTGGTCGAGGACGACCAGGCCGCTGCGGTCCTTGACGGGGACGACGGAGCGGTCGAACCGGCCCTCCTTCCACGCGGTCGCGGCGCGCTCCTGGGACAGGGCCGCGTACTCGTCGACGTCCCGGCGGGAGAAGCCCTCGATGGTCGCGATGAGGTCCGCGCCGATGCCCTGCGGGACGAAGTTGACAGCCAGGTTGGTCATCGGGTCGTTGAACCAGGCGCCGCCGTCCGAGGCCATCGGCACGCGGGACATGGACTCCACGCCACCGGCCAGCACCAGGTCCTCCCAGCCCGAGCGGACCTTCATGGCGGCCAGGTTGACGGCCTCCAGGCCCGAGGCACAGAAGCGGTTCTCCTGCACGCCCGCGACCGTGTCCGGCAGTCCGGCGGCGATGGCGGCGATCCGGGCGATGTCGGAACCCTGGTCCCCGACCGGGCCGACGACACCGAGCACGATGTCATCGATCGCGGCCGGGTCGAGGCCCGGGAAGCGGTCCCGGATCTCGTGGATCAGGCCGACGACCAGGTCGATGGGCTTCGTGCCGTGCAGGGCGCCGTTCGCCTTGCCGCGGCCGCGCGGGGTGCGGATCGCGTCGTACACGTACGCTTCGGTGCTCACTGATGTGCCTTTCGGGAGGGCGGGCCGAGCGGGAGTCGGTCGCCGAGGGCGGGTGGTCGTCAGGTGGGCGGAGTCAGTCGCCCTCGGTGACGAGGTCGTCGGTCACGAGGTCAGGTATGCCCCAGTCGCGCGCCACCGTCCCGGCGTCCGCGCCCGGCAGGGCCGGGCCGGTGCGGACCGTGGTGGGGGTCGCGGAGAACCGGGGGGCGGGGGCGGGCTGCGTGATGCCGCCGTGGTCGGTGAAGGTGCCGCGGGCGGCCAGGTGCGGGTGGTGCGGGGCCTCACCGAGGGAGAGGACGGGGGCCACACAGGCGTCGGAGCCCTCGAAGAGGGCCGTCCACTCGTCCCGCGTGCGCGACTTGAAGCGGGCGGCGACGCGTTCGCGCAGCTCGCCCCAGCGGGTCCAGTCCTTGCGGGCGGAGATCATGTCGTCGAGGCCGAGCAGGTGCAGGAACTCCTCGTAGAACTGCGTCTCCAGGGCGCCGACCGCCATGTGGCCGCCGTCGGCGGTCTCGTAGGTCCCGTAGTACGGGCAGCCGCCGTCCAGCAGGTTGGCGCCGCGCCGGTCCTGCCAGCCGCCGGCGGCGAGCATGCCGTGGATCATCGCGGACAGGTGCGCGGTGCCGTCGACGATGGCCGCGTCCACGACCTGGCCGGTACCGGTCGCGCGTGCGTGGTGCAGGGCGGCGAGGACCCCGACGACCAGGTAGAGGGAGCCGCCCGCGTAGTCGCCGAGCAGGTTGGCGGGTACGGCCGGGGGCTCGTCCGGCCGGCCGATCATGCCGAGGGTGCCGGTGAGGGCGATGTACCCCACGTCGTGGCCCGCGCGGTCGGCCAGCGGGCCTTCCTGTCCCCAGCCGGTCATGCGGCCGTAGACCAGACGGGGGTTGCGGGCGTGGCAGTCCCCTGGGCCGACGCCGAGCCGCTCGGCCACTCCTGGGCGGTAGCCCTCGATGAGGATGTCGGCCCGGGCGGCGAGGTCCAGGACGCGCGCGGGGCCGTCCGGCGCCTTCAGGTCGACGACCACCGAGCGCTTGTTGCGATTGGTCACGTCGTACGCGGGGTCGATCCCGAGGCCCGGACCGCCCGGGCGGTCGACGCGGACCACGTCGGCGCCCAGGTCGGCGAGGAGCATGGCGGCGAACGGACCCGGTCCGATACCTGCCAGCTCCACCACGCGCACGCCTGAGAGCGGGCCGTGCCCCGACGTCGTCGGCGTCCCTGCCGTCGTCATCCCGTTCTGCCCCCAGCCATGTGACACAACTGATGTAACACCAGTGATGCTAAGAACACGTTCCACCTGACACAAGACCTGAACGAGCAAGCGCTTAGCCAAGTGCCCGGCCGGACCCGCCGAGGCCGTGTCGGGAGTCCGTACGCTTCACGCTAGCCTCAGCCACCGACAGCGGCGCGGCTGTACGACCAAGGGGTGTCATGAGCAGGCTAAAAAGGACGGATCG
Source organism: Streptomyces sp. NPDC044064 (assembly GCF_056434245.1). NCBI lineage: Bacteria > Bacillati > Actinomycetota > Actinomycetes > Kitasatosporales > Streptomycetaceae > Streptomyces > Streptomyces sp. NPDC044064. The sequence goes on along the minus strand of NZ_JBWKFN010000018.1, from coordinate 32,998 downwards.
TCCCTACGACATCGTGCTCTTCGGGGCCACCGGCTTCGTCGGCACGCTCACCGCGGAGTACCTCGCCGCGCACGCGCCCGAGGACCTCCGCTGGGCGATCGCCGGCCGCGACCGGGGCCGGCTGGAGCGGCTGCGCGACCGGCTGCCCGGTGGCTCCGGGATCGGGCTGCTGCGCGCCGACGTGAGCGAACCGGCCACCCTGCGCGCACTCGCCGAGCACGCGCGCGTGGTGGCCACGACCGTCGGGCCGTACGTCACCTACGGCGAGGAACTCGTCGCCGCCTGCGCGGACACCGGGGCCGACTACCTCGACCTCACCGGCGAGCCCGAGTTCGTGGACCTGATGTACGTCCGGCACGACGCACGCGCGCGTGAGACCGGGGCCCGCCTCGTGCACGCCTGCGGTTTCGACTCCGTGCCGCACGACCTGGGCGCGTACTTCACGGTCCGGCAGCTGCCGGAGGGGGTGCCGCTGACCGTGGACGGGTTCGTGACCGCCGACGCGGCCTTCTCCGGGGGCACACTGGCCTCGGCGCTGAACCAGTTCGCACGCGGGCGGCAGATGATGGCCGCGGCCCGCGAGCGCGGCCGGCACGAGCCGCGCCTGATGGGGCGCCGGGTGACGGCACCGACGGGCGCCCCACGGTTCGCCAGGGAGATCGGCGCCTGGGCGGTGCCGCTGCCGACCATCGACCCGCAGATCGTGCGCCGCTCGGCGAAGGCCCTGGAGCGCTACGGCCCCGACTTCCGCTACCGGCACTACGCGGCGGTCCGGCACCTGCCCGTCGCCGCGGGCGGCGTCGCCGCCGTCGGCGCGGTCGCGGCCGCCGCCCAGCTGCGGCCCGCCCGGCGCTGGCTGTCGGACCGGCTGCGGCCCGGGGACGGGCCGAGTCCGCAGAAGCGGGCGAAGAGCTGGTTCCGGGTCCGCTTCGTCGGCGAGGGCGGCGGGCAGCGCGTCTTCACCGAGGTGGCGGGCGGCGACCCGGGCTACGACGAGACGGCAAAGATGTTCGCCGAGGCGGCTCTCTGCCTGGCCTTCGACGAGCTGCCGCCGACCGCAGGTCAGGTCACCACGGCCGCCGCGATGGGTGACGCCCTGACCGGGCGGCTGCGCGCGGCGGGCATAACCTTCCGGGTGGCCGCCAGGCACTAGCCCATCGGCGCTACATCTGCCATCCCAGCAGCGTCCAGAACATCCCGCCGATCCAGGCGAGCCCCGCCACCACGGCGAGGACCAGAGCGGCCGTCACGGCGCGCTCGACGGGCTGGGCGGGACGGGTCACGGTCTTGGCGGAACGGTGCGTCGTCATGGGCGCCAGCCTGCCGTCGGGCCGGTGAGGGCACATCCGTGCGCGTACTCGGGCGACGTACTCACCCGGACCTGGGCACCCCTTCTCCCGCATTTGAGACTTTCCGCCTCAGGAATGCCCAGCTACCTGTGGCCATGCGCTCGAAGCTTCACAGGGAACTTCAGTGAGACGCTGGAACCTCAGGCCGAAGGAGAGGGAACGGAAGTGAAGTTCGTACTCGAAGTGACCGTGGACGAGGACGCGTCGGCGGCGGACCGGGCCGGTGAGCTGGGGCGGATCCTGCGCTACTGGGGCGGGAACCTCCACCACTACGCCCTCGAACCCGGCGACGGTTCCGCCGTCCACGACTCGCGGTATCAGGAGGTGGGCGCCTGGCGCGTCGACGCCTCCTGAAGCGCCCGCCGGCACAGCGCGTCGGCCCTGCGCGTGGTCTCCGGAAGGCGGAACTCCGGGGTCAGGGCCAGGGTGTGCGCCAGGGCGTTGCCGAGGCTCACGCGGTGGCCGACGGAGACGAAGACGGGCTTGACGCCGTCCCGGGTGCGCAGGGCGCGGCCGACCTCCTCGGTGCCCGCGAGGAGCGGCGCGGAACTGCCCCGCGCGGGTCCCGGTTCGCCGTAGGTGAAGGTGAACGGGTTCTTGGCGACGCCGATGGTCGGCAGACCGGTGAGCACGCCGAGGTGGCTGGCGAGGCCGAGCGCCGCGGGTGGGCGAGGCCGTAACCGTCGCACACCACCAGGCCCGGCGCGCAGGGCAACGCGTCCAGGGCTGCGCGCACGGTCGGGATCTCGCGGAAGGCGAGCAGTCCGGGAACGTACGGGAAGGAGATCCTGCCGACGGCCGTCGCCTCCGCGACGACGTGCAGGGTGGCCGCGTCCAGGACGACGGCCGCCGCGGCGACGAGGTCGCGGTCGTCGTCGTAGGCGACGTCGACGCCCGTGACGTGCCCCGTCCCGGGCGGCGGCCCCGGCTCGTCGAGCACCACCCGCCCGCGCAACTCGTCCTGTACGGCGCGGGCCTCTTCCTCGGTCGCGGGCCAGCCCGCGGGTACGCCTACGGTCGTCATGATGGCCAAGACTGTACGGCCCGCCGACTCCCGTGCGGGGCCCGGGGGTAGGCTCGTGATCATGTTCGTACTGGAGCTGTCCTACACCGCCCCGCTCGACGCCGTCGACGCCGTCATCCCGGCGCATGTGGCCTGGCTCGACGAGCAGTACGAGAAGGGTTTCTTCCTCGCCTCCGGACGCAAGAACCCCCGCGACGGCGGCGTGATCCTGGCCGTCGCGGAGAACCGCGCCCGCATCGAGGAGGTCGCCGCGGGCGACCCCTTCATCGCCGCCGGTGTGTGCGAGTACCGCATCACGGAGTTCCTCGCCACGAAGACGGCCCCCGAACTGGCCCGGCACCGGCAGACACTGGACTGAGCCCGACGCCGGACCGAGCCCGGGGGCTCAGCCCTTCCTGTCGTTCAGCGCACGCCGCAGCTCCGCCTTGTTCATGTGCGAACGGCCCTCGACACCCCGCTGCCTGGCCTCGTTGTACAGCTGGTCGTAGGTGGGCCCTTGCGAGCCCTTGCCGGACCGCCGGCCGCCCCGCTCGCCGGACGACATGTCCTGGGTGGAGGTGCGGCTGGCCGTCTTCGACTCTCCGGACCGGGCGCGTTCCTTGTTCACCGTCCGCGCGGCGATCTCCTCGGCGCGCCGCGTGCTCTCGCCCCGGTCCAGCGCGCTCTCCTTGATGTGTTCGTACTGGCGTTCCCGCTTGGGGCTGGAACCGCGTGGCATGACCGCTCACTTCCTCTCGTGCGCGGTGACCGGGTACCCGCGATCCGGCCGCCCGCATCAGCGCTCCAGCCGGGCCACCCGCCCCTTCTCGCCGGCTGCCCAGCAGCCGAGGTCGGCCGTGCAGGACACGGTGTCGTACGAGCCGGTGTCGATGGTCCGCCAGGTGCGGCCGCCGTCGGTGGTCAGGTCGGTGCCGGTGGGACCGACGGCGAGGGCTGCGCGGCGGCTGTGCGGGAGCCAGGCGGCGCCGGAGCGGTAGGCGGGCGGCGGGGTCGCGGCGGGACGCCAGGTGCGGCCGCCGTCGTCGGTGACCGCGGCCGCCTGCGGCGAGGTCTGGTCGGGGCGGTAGTCGCCGCCGACCGCGAGTCCGTGGGTGCGGTCGCGGAAGGCGAGCGCGAAGACGCCCCTGGCCGGATCGCCCGCCGGAACCGGTGTGTCGGCGGCCGTCCAGGTCAGTCCGCGGTCGCCGGAGTGCAGCACGCGCGCGTGGGCGCCGCCGCCGGTCGCCAGCCAGACGTCCCGCGGCCCGGAGGTGACCAGGCACTGGCCGCTCGCGGCGAAGCCCGCCTCGCCGTCCAGGGCGGCCGGCATGCCCTCGGCGGGCAACACCCGCCAGGAACGGCCGCCGTCGCTGGTGGACAGGATGCGGAACCTGCCGTCGACGGGATCGCTCATGGCGAGGCCGTGACGGCGGTCGAAGAAGGCGAGGCAGTCGTAGAAGGCCTTCGGGTCGGTGTTGCGGAAGGACTCCGTCCAGGTCGCGCCGCCGTCGTCGGTGCGGTAGACGCGGGAGGCCTCGCCCTCGCCGATGGCCAGCACCACCGCGCGCCGCGCGTCGAACGCCTCGACGTCCCGGAACTGCAGGTCGGCCGCGCCCGGCGGAGAGACGTTCCGCCAGCTCGCCCCGCCGTCGGTGGTGCGCAGCACGGTGCCCGCCGTACCGGCCAGCCAGGCGGTGTCACGGTCGACGGCCGCCAGACCGCGGAAGCGCACCTGCGGGGCGCCGCTGTTCTTCGCCTCCCAGTGCACGGTTCCCCGGCCTCCCTGACCGAGCTGTCCCGCCTCGGCGGCCGGCACCGTCAGCGCGGCCAGTGCCGCTCCGCACGCCACCCCCGCCGCCACCAGCCGGCCCGTCCGTCCCCTGCGTCGCGTGCTCCCCGAGCGCCTCATGGCGGGCGAAGCTAGCCCACCGGCCCGCCGCCGTCCAGAGGACCTCACGGCCACACCCCCGTGCATGAAAGCGGTGACCGAGGTCACTCGTTCCGGACGTGCACGCAATGGCCGATTCCATCGTCTCTTCCATTACCAGGCCTCACCCGCCTGAAGTACGTCCAGCCGTCACGAGGGAGCAAGGCGTTGTCCACCGTCATCGAGCAGCCCGTAGAGGCCCGCCTCGTCGCCGCCGCACCGCGCATGCCGAGCATTCCCGCCAAGCTGCGCTACGACCGGAGCGACCCGTTCGCCGTCCGCATGACCTTCCCGGCCCCGGCCACCCTGGAGGGTGTCGAGGTCTGCTGGACCTTCTCCCGCGAGCTGCTCGCGGCCGGGCTGCACGGCCCGGAGGGTTTCGGTGACGTGCGCGTGCGGCCGTACGGCTACGACCGCACCGTGCTGGAGTTCCACGCCCCGGAGGGCACCGCGATCGTGCACGTGCGCTCCGGCGAGATCCGGCGGTTCCTGCAGGCGACCGGCGACCTCGTGCCGGTCGGCCTGGAGCACCTGCAGCTGGACCTCGACCACGACCTGGCCGAGCTGATGCGGGACGCATGCTGACCTGCGCGAAACGCGCTACGCGCGCGTGAGCAACGCGTTCAGCCCGCCGTAGTCGAACCCGTCGGCCAGCGCCCCGTACGTCCCCTCCCGCAGCAGCTCCCGCGCGGCGCGGCGGACCAGGGCGTGGGCGGCCTGGGCCAGACTCGAGCCGGCGCTGATCCGGGCGACGCCGAGCGCGGCCAGTTCGGCGACCGGCGGCGTGCCAGGGCCGACCAGCACGTTGAGCGGCCCGTCGACGCCCGCCACGAGCACCTTTACCGTCTCCGGGTCGACGACCCCCGGGACGAAGATCCCGTCGGCGCCCGCGGCCAGGAAGGCGGCCGCGCGTTCCAGGGTGAGGTCCACTCCCCCGGCGCCGCGCAGGAAAGTGTCGATCCGCGCGTTGACGAACAGCGGCAGGCCCGCCGTGTCGGCCGCCGCACGGGCAGCGGCGATGCGCTCCGCCTGCTCGGCGACCGGCCGCAGCGGCTCACCGCCCGCCTCATGGCGGGCGTCCTCGATGTTGACGCCGACCGCGCCGGCGGTGATCACCGCGCGGACGGTGTCGGCGACGCCCGCGGCGTCCTCGGCGTAGCCGCCCTCGATGTCGGCGGTGACCGGGACCCGTACCGCGTCGACGATGCCGGCGACGGCCGCGAGTGCGCGGTCACGGTCGAGCCGGTCGCCGTCGGCGGTGCCCAGCGCCCAGGCCAGCCCCGCGCTGGTGGTCGCGACGGCGGCGGCGCCCGCCTGGACGACGACGGCCGCGCTGACCGGGTCCCAGGCGTTCGGCAGGACCAGAGGGCGGCCGGGCACGTGCAGTGCGCGGAAGGCGAGGGCGGAGTCGGCGAGCGGGTGCTGAAGCGTCATGCGGAGAAGTCAAACAGCCCCGGCGGGGCGGACGCTGGCAGAAATCCGACACCAGCGTGGGCCGCGCCAAGGGGCATGGAAATCGGCCACTCGGAAGCGCACGCATTAATCGCGTTGACAGTCTTTCCGGCCCCCTCCTACGGTGTAAGCGTTCCTGTTGCCGCCGATTGGAGAAGGACGTTGCTCGTCTGAGGTCCTGAGACACCGCGCTCACACCGGTGAGGTGTGCGTGGCGTTCGACCTCGGCGTTCGAGCCGTCCTCCGGCACAGGTCTTCTCTCCGTGCCCCAGGTTCTTCGGTTTCCGCCTCGTGGTGTCTCGACATGCGTCCGCCCACACCGCACCCAGAAACCGCGAGGCCTGTATGTCTACTTCCCTCACCTGCACGTCCCTGTCCTTCGCCTGGCCCGACGGCACCCCCGTCTTCGACGGCCTCGACGTCGCCTTCGGCCCCGGCAGGACCGGGCTGGTCGGCGTCAACGGATCGGGGAAGTCCACCCTGTTGAAGCTGCTCGCCGGTGACATCGTCCCTGCCGACGGCACCGTCAAGGTGACCGGCGAGGTCGGTTGTCTGCCGCAGAACGTCACGCTCGACACCACGCTCCGCGTCGACGAGGCCCTCGGCATCGCCGGCCGGCGGGCCGCCCTGCACGCCATCGAGGCCGGCGACGTGTCCGAGGCGCACTTCGAGACCGTCGGCGACGACTGGGACGTCGAGGAGCGCGCCCTGGCCACGCTCGGTGAACTCGGCCTCGGCCACATCGGCCTGGACCGCACCGTCGGCGAGGTGTCCGGCGGCGAGTCGGTGCTGCTGCGCCTGGCCGCACTGCTGCTGCGCCGCCCGGACGTCCTGCTCCTCGACGAACCCACCAACAACCTGGACCTGTACGCGCGCCGGCGGCTGTACGCGGCCGTCGCCTCCTGGCCGGGCGTGCTGGTGGTCGTCAGCCACGACCGTGAGCTCCTGGAGCTGGTCGACCAGATCGCCGAGCTGCGCTCCGGGGAGGTCACCTGGTACGGCGGCAACTTCTCGGCCTACGAGAAGGCCCTCGCCGTGGAACAGGACGCGGCCGAGCGGATGCTGCGGGTGGCCGAGGCGGACGTGCGCAAGCAGAAGCGCGAACTCGCCGACGCCCAGGTCAAGCTGGCCCGCCGCAAGCGGTACGGACAGAAGATGTTCGAGCAGAAACGCGAGCCGAAGATCGTCATGGGCGCGCGCAAACGCGCCGCCCAGGAGTCCGCGGGCAAGCACCGCATCATGCACGAGGAGAAGCTCACCGAGGCCCGGGAGCGCCTGGACGACGCGGTGGAGGCCGTACGGGACGACGACGAGATCCGCGTCGACCTGCCGTACACGGCCGTACCGCCCGGCCGGCAGGTGCTCACCCTGGAGAACCTGGAACTGGCCTACGGGGCGCGCGTCAAGGGGATCCTCGATCTGCGCGGCCCGGAGCGGATCGCCCTCGCCGGCCGCAACGGTGCGGGCAAGACGACACTGCTGCGGACCGTCGCCGGGGAGCTGGCCGCGGTGTCCGGCGAGGCGCGGGCGCACGTCCCGTTGCGATTCCTGCCGCAGCGGCTGGACGTGCTGGACGACACGCGCACGGTCGCCGAGAACGTGGCCCGGTTCGCGCCGGGCGCCACGAACAACCGGATCCGGGCGCGCCTGGCCCGCTTCCTGTTCCGGGGCGCACGGGCCGACCAGAAGGCCGGGACGCTGTCCGGCGGCGAGCGCTTCAGGGCGGCCCTGGCCGCGCTGATGCTCGCCGAGCCCGCGCCCCAGCTGCTCCTGCTGGACGAGCCGACCAACAACCTCGACATGGCGAGCGTCCGGCAGCTGACCACGGCCCTGGAGTCGTACGAGGGTGCCCTGCTCGTCGCCAGCCACGACCTGCCGTTCCTGGAATCGATCGGCATCACCCGGTGGCTGCTGATGGAGGACGGAGAATTGAAGGAGACGACAGTGGAGTCGCTCGCCGATCCGGCCTAGCCGGACCGGCGGGGGTCTCAGGTGGGGCACAGCCTGACAACGAGGGTTTTGTCCAGGCCACCGTGCCCTGCATGATGGCGGACCGGTGCCGTGTCACGGGCGCCGGAGCCGCACCGCCGATAACGAAAGGTCCCTCGTGCCCAGCAAGAAGGCCCTCGTCCGCCGCCCCAGCCCGCGCCTCGCCGAAGGCCTGGTGACACACATCGAGCGGGAGAAGGTCGACGTGGACCTCGCCGTCGAGCAGTGGGAGGCGTACGTCGGGGCGCTGGGCGAGCACGGCTGGAAGACGATCGAAGTCGATCCGGCCGAGGACTGCCCGGACTCGGTGTTCGTCGAGGACACCGTCGTCATGTACAAGAACGTCGCGTTGATCACCCGGCCCGGCGCCGAGTCACGGCGCGCGGAGACGGCGGGCGTCGAGGAGGCCGTGGCCCGGCTCGGCTGCTCGGTGAACTGGATATGGGAGCCGGGCACTCTGGACGGCGGCGACGTCCTGAAGGTCGGCGACACGGTCTACGTCGGCCGGGGCGGGCGCACCAACGCGGCCGGCGTACAGCAGCTGCGCGCCGCCTTCGAACCGCTGGGTGCGCGCGTGGTCGCCGTACCGGTGAGCAAGGTGCTGCACCTGAAGTCGGCGGTCACCGCGCTGCCGGACGGGACGGTCGTCGGGCACATCCCGATGGTGGACCGGCCGTCGCTCTTCCCGGGGTTCCTGTCGGTGCCGGAGGAGTCCGGCGCGCACGTGGTGCTGCTCGGCGGCCACAAGCTGCTCATGGCGGCGAGCGCCCCGAAGACGGCGGAACTGTTCACCGATCTCGGCCACGAGGTGGTCACGGTGGACATCAGCGAGTTCGAGAAGCTCGAGGGGTGTGTGACGTGCCTCTCGGTGCGTATGCGGGAGCTGTACGCCTGATCGGGTGATCCGTCACTCCGGCGGCCCCGGGACCTGCGCGTCCCGGGGCTGTTTGACATGCCCTCGAAAAGTCGGGCCGTAGCCGCTGATCAGCGATCTTTACAACGAACTTAACCTACGGCTTCGTAACCTACGGATTCGTAGCCTACGATCTCGTAGGTTTCCGGCACCGCTCGCCGGACCGTCCCCCGTCTCTCCCCTTTGTATGGCGTCCCCCTGGAGTTCCTGTGACGATCACCTCCCCTCACCTCGGCAGCCCGTCCGTGTGGACCGACGCGCGGCTGCTGTACGCGCTGGAGGAAGTGGTCGAGAAGGAGCTGAACCGGCATCTGAACGTCGCCAAGGACTGGATGCCGCACGAGTACGTGCCCTGGAGCGACGGCCGTAACTTCCCCGGCCTGTTCGAGGACGGCGAGGCCTGGGACAAGGAACACTCCAAGGTGACGGAGATCGGCCGTATCGCCCTCGTCGTCAACCTCCTGACCGAGGACAACCTGCCCAGCTACCACCACGAGATCGCCTCGCTCTTCGGCCGCGACGGCGCCTGGGGCACCTGGGTGCACCGCTGGACGGCCGAGGAGGGCCGGCACGGCATCGTGATGCGTGACTACCTGCTCACCTCGCGCGCGGTGGACCCGGACAAGCTGGAACAGTTCCGCATGTCGCACATGAGCGAGGGCTTCGAGTCCGACAACCGGCACTCCATGCTGCACTCGATCGCCTACGTCGCCTTCCAGGAGCTGGCGACCCGCATCTCGCACCGCAACACCGGTCACCAGTCCGGCGACCCGGTCTGCGACCGCATGCTGTCGCGCATCGCGACCGACGAGAACCTGCACATGGTCTTCTACCGCAACCTGCTGAAGGCCGCCTTCGAACTCGCTCCCGACCTGACCATGCAGGCGGTCCGCGACGTCGTGGTCAACTTCCGCATGCCCGGCCACGGCATCCCCGGCTTCGAGCGGGCCGCCGCGCAGATGGCGATCGGCGAGGTCTACAACCTGCGCATCCACCACGACGACGTCCTTCAGCCCGTGCTGCGCTTCCTGAAGATCATGGAGATCGACGGCCTCGGTCCGGAGGGCGCCCAGGCACAGGAGGAACTCGGCCTCTTCATGGGCGGCCTGGACTCGGAGGCTGCCAAGTTCGACGAGAAGCTGGCGGCCCGTAAGGCGCGGATGGCGGCGCGCGCCGCGGGCTGAGCGGCGCCCGGGCCGTCGCCCGAGGTGGGTGTCGGTGCCATGCACGGCCCGGTGAGGGCAACGTGCGGACCGGTCGGTGCGACGTGCGGACCGGTCAGGGGGGAAATACGGACCGGTCAGGGGGAAGTGCGGCGCAGGGCGAGGCGCTCCTTCTCGGAGAGGCCGCCCCAGACCCCGAAGCGCTCGTCGTTGGTGAGCGCGTAGTCGAGACAGGCGGAGCGCATCTCGCACATGGCGCAGATGCGCTTCGCCTCGCGCACCGAGCTGCCGGGCTCGGGGAAGAAGAAGTCCGCCCCGGTCTGCGCGCACAGAGCCTGCGCCTGCCAGGCGGTGTCGGCCGGGGTGATCGTGTCGATGTGCATGTCCAGGATCGTGCCGGGCGGCGAAAAACGTTCGATCAACGCCGGGTCAACGGCGCGGCCGCGCCCCGGGCCGCCCGTTGATGCTCCGCCGGAGCCCTGGGCCGCCCCGATGATGCTCCGCGCGCAGACGCCCGCGCACGGCGGCGCGCGGAAGCGGTGTGAAAACCCGGAGAACCAGGCGCGGCCCCCAGGGTGACCGGGAGCATCGGTCCGGCGCACGGCGGCACTCCGGCAGCGGTTGTCGGTGGGCGGTGCCAGACTCGGCAGTGCAGAGGACGGGACCCGATTCCGGACGCCCCCTTCAAGGGTTTCCGGACCCCTTTTCAAGGAGGGCGAAGATGCTCACCACCCGTTTCGTCAACGGCGCTCCGAACTGGATCGACGTCGGCACCCCCGACCTCGACGGCGCCCTCGCCTTCTACGGCGGGCTGTTCGGCTGGCAGTTCCAGTCGGCGGGGCCGGACGCCGGCGGCTATGGCTTCTTCCAGCTGGGCGGCAGGACCGTCGCCGGCGGCATGCAGACCGGACCCGACCAGGGGCCGCCGGCCTGGACGGTGTACTTCCAGAGCGAGGACGCGCAGGCCACGGCCAAGGCGGCCGAACAGGCGCACGGCAGCGTGCTGTTCCAGCCCCTGGACGTGATGGGCCAGGGGCACATGGCGGTCCTCGCCGACCAGGCGGGTGTGCCGTTCGGCATCTGGCAGCCCGGGCAGACCAAGGGCGTGGACGCGGCGAACGAGCCGGGCGCGCTGTGCTGGGTCGAGCTGTACACGCCGGACATCGCGGCGGCCGCCGCGTTCTACCAGAAGGTCCTGGGCCTGGAGACCTCGGCCGTGCCGTTCCCGGGCGGCACGTACACCTGTGTGAACCCGGGCGGTGCCGGTGAGGACTCGATGTTCGGCGGGATGGTCCCGCTGGCCGACGACCCGACGGAGGCCGAGGCGGGCGCGTACTGGCTGCCGTACTTCGAGGTCGAGGACACCGACGCCGTGGTCGAGAAGGCGCAGCAGCTCGGCGGCACGGTGCGTATGCCGGCGACGACCATGGAGGGCGTCGGCCGGATGGCCAAGCTCGCCGACCCGTACGGCGTCCGCTTCGCGGTGATCAAGAGCGAGCCGCCGCAGGACTGAGGCGCGGACGTGCGCACTGTGGCCGGGCGGACACGGTGAGCCTAGGCGGACGCGCGTCGTATCAGGGTCGTCGGCAGGACGACGCTGGAGGCGGCCGCGTCCGCCGGGGCCGCGTCGCCTGTCCGTCCGGCCAGGCCGCGCAGCAGGAGACGGGCCATCAGCCGGCCCATCTCCTCGATGTCCTGACGGACCGTCGTGAGGGGTGGATCGGCCTCTTCGGCGATGGGGAGCACGTCGTCGAAACCGATCACGGCCACGTCGTCCGGCACGCGCCGGCCCCGCTCGCGCAGCACGCGCAGGGCGCCGAGCGCGGTGAGGTCGTTGGCGGCGAACACCGCGTCCACGTCCGGGCAGCGGTCGAGCAGTTCCCGCATGGCGCGCTCCCCGCCGCCGGGGGTGAAGTCGCTCTCCACGACGAGCCAGGGGTCGGCGTCGCCCACCACGTCCCGGTAGCCGTCGAGCCGGTCCACCGCCGAGGTCTGGTCGAGCGCGCCGGTGATGTGCGCTATCCGGCTGCGGCCGAGATCCACTAGGTGGCGTACGGCCGCCCGGGCGCCGCCGCGGTTGTCGCTGTCGACGTACACCGGACCGGGAGCGCCGTCGCTCCAGTCGGGCCGGCCGCCGAACACGGTGGGCACACCCGCGTTCCGGATCAGGCCGGGCAGCGGGTCGTCGAGGTGGAGGGAGAAGACGAGCGCGCCGTCGACATGGCCTCCGGCGAGATAACGGGCCACCCGGGCGTGGTCGGCGCGGCCCTCGGTCAGCAGCAGCACGAGCTGGTTGTCGTGGGCAGTCAGTTCCTTGCTGATGCCGCGCAGTTGCAGCGCGAAGAAGGGGTCGGCGAAGACCCGGGCCTCGGGTTCGGCGATGACGACCGCGACGGCGTCGTGCCGCTTGGTGACCAGGCTGCGTGCGGCCTGGTTGGGCACGTACCCGAGTTCCTCGACCGCCTGCCGGACCCGTTCGACCAGGGGCTCTCTGACCCCGTCGCCGCCGTTGACGACCCGGGACACGGTGGCCCGGGACACCCCGGCCCGCGCGGCCACGGCCTCCAACGTGGGACGCGACACTGCCTCGGTCACTTCGGGACTCCTCATCGGCGGCTGGCGATCAGGATAACCGCGGTGCGCTGGGGCCGTCGGGCGGGAAAAGGGGTTGTCCTCCAGCGTCTCGCCAGGTGAAGATCGCCGGATGAAGATGCGAAAGGCTCATGCCGGCTGAGCGCCCCGAGACGCGGCTCGTGCCCTACGCACGACTGCCGCGCACGTACCGCGACCGGCACATCGTCCACAGCTCGGTCGACGCGTTCGGCCGGGCACACTGGCTGCTCACCGAGCACCCGCCCAAGGACCTGGGCTCCGATCCGTACGACTCGCTGGTGGTGACCGTCGAGGACGGCGCGTGCCACGAGACGTACCTGCATGCGGTGTTGCCCTGGTGCCCCCATATCGAGGCCCTGCCCGACGGCGGGTTCGTGCTGGCGACGCCCCGGGCGGACAAGGACGACGGGCAGCAGGTCCAGGTCTTCGACCCACTGGGCCGGGCGACCGGCACGTTCCGCGTGGGGGACGGCTTCCAACACCTTCTGGCCGACCGGGCGGGAGACCTCTGGGTCGGCTACTTCGACGAGGGTGTCTACGGCGACGACGCGTTGAGTGCGCCCGGCCTGCGCCGCTGGAGCATCACGGGCGAACCCCTGTGGTCCTACAGCCCGGTGCCCGACGCGGGGTGGATCGACGACTGCTACACCTTGAACGTGACCGGGCGCACCGCCTGGGTGTGCCCGTACGCCCGCTTCCCGCTCATCGAGGTGGACGATGCCCAGGTCGTGCGGGTACGACAGAACCCGGTGCGGGGTGCGAGCGGGCTCGCCGTCCTGGGCGAACGGGCCGTGTTCTTCAGCGGATACGGTGACGACCGCAACCGGCTCGTCGACTGCCGTCTGACGGAGACCTCCGTGGAACCGGTGGCCGAGAGCCGCCTGATGCGCCCCGACGGCGGGCGGCTCGGTCGGCGCCGGATCGTCTCCCGTGGCTCCCGGATCCATGTGCAGGTCAAACCGTTCACCGAGTGGTTCGTGTTCGACCTCGCGTGAGGGTTGTCCACAGGCCGAACGCGTTGTCAGTGGCGTGCGGCATCCTGTGATCAGTGGCGGAACACGCGCCATGAACCACGGGGAGGGCTGGATGTTCAGGGGGATCGACGACGTCGACTGGGCGTCGATGGGGCACGCGTACACCGAGTCGGCTTCCGATGTGCCGGAGTTGCTGTGGGGGTTGACCTCGGACGACCCGGAGCGCCGGGAGATCGCGCTGGACGGCATGTACGGCGCGGTGCACCACCAGGGGGATGTGTACGACAGCACGGTCGCCTGTGTCCCGTTCCTGTTCGAGCTGGTCGCGAACCCGTCGATCGCCGACCGGGGGGCGGTGATCGGCCTGCTGTGCAGCATCGCCCACGCCTCGGACGAGGACGAGTGGGACGCGGAGGAGGCCGAGGCCTTCGCCGAGTTCGACGAGGACGAACACGAGGAATGGCTGCGGCACTTCTTCGTGGCGCGTGACCTGGTCCGGGAGCGGGCCGGGGACTTCCTCGGACTGCTCGGCGATCCGGATCCCGGGGTGCGGGCCGCCGTGCCGGGTGCGCTGGCGCGGCTGCACCCGGACCCGGTGCGGGTGTTCCGCGCCCTGCGCGACCGGGTGCCGGCGGAGACCGACCCGGAGGCCGCCCGGTCCCTGGCGCGCGCCCTGGGCACGCTGGCCGGACGGCACCCCGCCGAGCTGGGCACCGAGGCGGTCCGGATGCTGAAGGATCTCGTCTCCGGCACCCCCGATCCCCAGGTGCGGATGACGGCACTGGCCCGGCTGGCGCGCAGCGCGCCCGGCGAACTGCCGCCGGACACCGCGGAGATCGCGCTGGACGTGATGCGGCTGGCCCGGGAGGCGGACGAGCTGGGCCCGCCGCCCGCCGCGCCCGAGCGGCCGCGCACGGACACCCTGATCTCCCATGTGCGCGAGCTGCACGCGGAGCACCGCCGCAGCCTGGACCTGGACGACGCGGCGGACCTGCTCCAAGAGCTGCACACGGAGCTGCGCGACCGGGTCGACCTGCGCTTCCCGCTCCTCGTCGGCCAGTTGGGCAGCCCCAGTCCGCGCCAGCGCAGGCACGCCGTCGGCATGGCGGGACGGTTGCTGACGGGGTGGCGGGCTCCCGACGACGAACCGGTCCTGGCGCTCGCCCGGCTGCTGGCCGACGACGATCTGCGGCTGCAGAAGGAGGTGCTGTCGGAACTGCGGTATCTCGCACCGGTGGCACACCGGGTGTCCGAGGGGGTGGCGGCGTACGTCGAGAGCTGGGAGGGCCGCCCGCTGGAGAGCGACACGGCCTTCCGGGACATGGCCCTCGGCATGGCCTTCGAGGTGCTGGCGCTGCAGGGCGACGCACGGATCGTGCCGGCGCTCACCCATGTGCTCGAAGTGGTCGAGCTGCCCGAGAAGCTGTCCCGGTGGCTCGAGGCACTCGGCCCCGAGGCGGCCCCGCTCGGCCCCGTGCTCCACGACCGGCTGGCCCGGCTGGACCACCGCGCATCGTCAGCGGAGCTGGACGGCCTCGTCGAGGCCCTGGGTACACTTCGGCACGCCGGGTCGGTGCCCCTGCTGATCCGCGTCCTGGCCGGTGCCGAGCACTTCCGGACGACACGGCAGGTCCTGGAGGCCCTCTCCGCCTACGGCCCCGAGGCTGCCGAAGCGGCCCCGCTGGTACGGCGGCTGTGGGAGGACGACACCCTCGCGGACGAGCACCGCATCCATGTCGCACACGCCCTGTGGGCCCTGACGGGCGAGGCCGAGGCGGTGCTCCCCGTCGTCCGCGAGGGCCTGCGGTCGCGGTCCTGGAGCCCGTGGTACGCGGCCCTGCGGCTGACCGGGTCCCTGGGCCGGTCCGGTGCCGCGCTCGCACCCACGTTGCGCGGGATGATCGCGGACGGTCACACGCCCGCCCGGGCGGCCGTCGGCCTGTGGCAGGTCACCGGGGAGACGGAGGAGGCGCTCCCCGTGCTCCTGAGCGAGTGGTCGGCCACGCCCGCCCAGCGTCCCGCCATGGCCGGCTGCCTGGCCGGCATGGGCCCGGCGGCCGCACCGGCGCTGCCGCTGATACGCACGGAGCTGGCCTCGCCACGCCGTCACAACAACGACGACTCCACCGGCAACATGCGCTACGACGTTCCCACCGACGTGGCCCTGCAGCAGGACTGTCGGCGTGTGCTGGCCGGGTTCGGCGAGCGGATCGAAGCCCCGGTTCGCTAGCGCCGGGCCGGGTCAGGAGTCCTGCTCGGGGCGGGCCCGGCTCGGCTGGACCCGCTTGGGCTCGCCCGGCATCTTCGGGTACTCCGGCGGGTACGGCAGGTCGCCCAGGCCGTGCTCGTGTTCGTCGCGGCGGGCCAGTTCGAGGAGGGCGTCGAGGGAGTAGGCGTGAGCGTCCATGTCGGCGTGCACGTCGCCGAGTTCGGCGAAGCGGGCCGGCATGGTGGCGAGGTCGAAGTCGCGGGGGTGGGCCACGCCGACCTCGTCCCAGTTCAGGGGCGCGGAGACGGGGGCGTTCGGGCGGGGGCGGACGGAGTAGGCGGAGGCGATGGTGCGGTCGCGGGCGGTCTGGTTGTAATCGAGGAAGATGCGCTCGCCGCGCTCCTCCTTCCACCACTTGATCGTGACCTGGTCGGGCATCCGGCGTTCCATCTCCCGGCCGACCGCGATCGCGGCGCGCCGCACCTGGGTGAAGGTCCAGCGCGGTTCGATGGGCACGAAGACGTGCAGGCCGCGGCCGCCCGAGGTCTTGGGCCAGCCGCGCAGGCCGCCGAACTCGTCGAGGACGGCGCGCAGTTCGTGGGCGGCACGGGCGGCGTCGTCGTAGTCGGTGCCGGGCTGCGGGTCGAGGTCGATGCGGAGTTCGTCGGGATGGTCGACGTGGGTGCGGCGCACCGGCCAGGGGTGGAAGGTGAGCGTGCCGTACTGGGCGGCCCACACCACGGCGGCCTCCTCGGTGGGGCACATCTCGTCGGCGCTGCGACCGCTGGGGAAGGTGATGTGAGCGGTGGGGATCCAGTCGGGCATGCCCTTGGGTGCGCGCTTCTGGTAGAACCACTCGCCGTCGACGCCGTCCGGGTAGCGCTGGAGGGTGGTGGGGCGGTCGCGCAGGGCGCGCAGGATGCCGGGGCCTACGGCGGCGTAGTACTGGGCGACGTCCAGCTTGGTGAATCCGCGCTCCGGGAAGAAGACCTTGTCGGGGCTGGACAGCCGTACGGTCCGGCCGGCCACGTCCAGCTCCACCGCTTCACCCATGCGGCCACGGTAGGCGCACCCGGCACACCCCGCACACCGGGCGTCGGCTGACGTATGCGAGCAGAATCGGACGCATGGATCTGCCGGTGATGCCGCCCGTGAAGCCGATGCTCGCCAAGTCGGTGGCGAAGATCCCGCCGGGCATGCACTACGAGGCGAAGTGGGACGGGTTCCGCGCGATCGTGTTCCGGGACGGGGCCGAGGTCGAGCTGGGAAGCCGCACCGGGAAGCCGCTGACCAGGTACTTTCCGGAGCTGGTCGCGGCGTTGAAGGAGCGGGTGCCGCAGCGGTGCGTGCTGGACGGGGAGATCGTGATCGCGCGGGGCGGACGGCTGGACTTCGACGCGCTGACCGAGCGGATCCATCCGGCGGACTCGCGGGTGCGGATGCTGGCCGAGAGGACCCCGGCCTCCTTCGTGGCGTTCGACCTGCTGGCGCTGGACGACCACGCCCTGCTCGACGTGCCGCTGACCGACCGGCGGGCCCTGCTGGAGCGGGCGCTGTCCGGCGTGGGCGCGCCGGTGCATCTGGCGCCGGCGACGACCGACGGGGAGACGGCGCAGCGATGGTTCGAGCAGTACGAGGGCGCCGGTCTGGACGGGGTCGTCGCCAAGCCGCTCGATCTGCGCTATCTGCAGGACGAACGGGTCATGTTCAAGATCAAGCACGAGCGGACCGCGGATGTCGTGGTGGCGGGCTACCGGTTCCACAAGAGCGGACCGGTGGTGGGCTCGCTGCTGCTGGGCCTGTACGACGACCGGGGTGCCCTGCAGCACGTGGGTGTGTCGGCGGCCTTCGCCATGAAGAAGCGCGCCGAGCTGGTCGAGGAGCTGGAGCCGCTGCGGATGGACGACGCGGCCGGGCACCCGTGGGCGGCGTGGGGCGACGAGGCGGCGCACGAGACGGCCCGGCTGCCGGGGGCACCGAGCCGCTGGTCGGGCAAGAAGGACCTGTCCTGGGTGCCGATCCGGCCGGAGCGGGTCGCCGAGGTGGCCTACGACCACATGGAGAACGGCGCCCGCTTCCGGCACACGGCCCGCTTCCGTCGCTGGCGCCCGGACCGGACACCGGAGAGCTGCACCTACGCGCAGCTGGAGAAACCGGTGCGCTACGACCTCGCGGAGATCCTCGGGGCCGGGGAGGACGGCTCCTAGGGCTGCATCAGGATCTTGATCGCGCCGTCCTGCTTGTGCTGGAACATCTCGTACGCGGCCGGTGCCTCGTCGAGCGGCAGCCGGTGCGTGGCGAAGTCCTCCACGCCGAGTGGGTCCTCGTCCGTGAGGTAGGGCATGATCGCGTCGGTCCACCGGCGCACGTTGGCCTGCCCCATCCGAATCTGGATCTGCTTGTCGAACAGGGTGAGCATCGGGATCGGGTCGGCCGTGCCGCCGTAGACACCGACGAGGGAGAGGGTGCCACCCCGCCGGACCAGGTCGATGGCCAGGTGGAGAGCGCCGAGCCGGTCGACACTGAAGCGTTCCGCGAGCGGCAGGCCCAGCTTGCGGGGCAGCATCGCGGACGCCTGCTGGGCGAGCCGGGCCGCGGCGCTGCCGTGGGCCTCGGTCCCTACGGCGTCGATCACGGCGTCCGGGCCGCGGCCGTCGGTCTGATCGCGGATCGCGGCGACCAGCTCCTTCTCGTCGTCGAAGGCCCTGAGGTCATACGTCCGCACACCGCGCCGGCTCGTCCGGCCGAGCCGCTCGGGCACCAGGTCGACGCCGAACACCCGCTCGGCTCCCCGGGCCAGCGCGACCCGGCAGGCCATGTCGCCGATCGGGCCGAGGCCGAGGACGGCGAGGCTGCCGCCGGGCGGGACGGACGCGTACTCGACGGCCTGCCAGGCGGTGGGCAGCACGTCCGAGAGATAGACGAACCGGTCGTCCGGCGGGCCCTCGGGCACCTTGATCGGGCCGAACTGCGCCTGCGGGACACGCAGGTACTCGGCCTGTCCGCCCGGCACGGCGCCGTACAGGCGCGTGTAGCCGAACAGGGCGGCACCCATGCCCTCGCCGGTGACCTGGGTCGTCTCGCACTGGGTGGGCAGCCCGGTCAGGCACATCCAGCAGTCTCCGCAGGCGATCTGGAACGGGACCACCACCCGGTCGCCCGCGGCGAGGTCCGGCACCCCGGGACCGACCTCCTGGACGATGCCCATCGGTTCGTGGCCGAGGATGTCACCCGGGGTCATGAACGGGGTGAGCACCTCGTACAGATGCAGATCCGAGCCGCACAGCCCGCTGGACGTGATGCGGATGACGGCGTCGGTGGGCTGTTCGATTCGCGGGTCGGGCACGTTCTCCACCCGCACGTCCCGCCTGCCCTGCCAGGTGACTGCCTTCATGGGGTCGCGCTCCCTTGCTCGCGTGCGCGCCGGTTTCCTGGCGCGTCCGGTTCGCGGTGGCGCCCGGGTACCCGCGCGTGCCGCGACGAACACCTGCGCCGCCCGGTGGACCGGACGCCCGGGCCGCGCCGCGGACTCGGTCGACCCGCGGGACGCGCATGACCGGAACCGACCAGGGATGGCCCGCGATGACCCGATGAGCACACAATCGACATATACGAACGGGGGCAGCGGTGGCCATAGGACGCAGCGCGCGCACACGACGTACCGCACTGACGGCGGCTCTGGCCGCCATCACGATGACGGTCTCCCTGACAACCGGCTGCACACGGCACGGCCCGGCCGACGACGCCCACGCTCCGCACCGGACCTCGTCGCCCACCGGTCCGGCCGTGCCCGCGGACGCCTCGCTGCTCGCCGTGAAGATCGACAACGTGCCGGCGGCCCGCCCGCAGACGGGACTCGACGCGGCGGACGTCGTGTACGCGGAGCAGGTCGAGGGCGGCCTGAGCCGCCTCATGGCGGTGTACGCCACCAACCTCCCCAAAACGGTCGGCCCGGTGCGCAGCGCCCGCGAGTCCGATCTGGAGCTGCTGCGCCAGTTCGACGAACCGACGCTGGCGTTCTCCGGAGCCCAGCGCAAGCTGCTGCCGCTGATCCACCAGGCTCCCGTGCGGGCCGAGTCGCCCGACGAGGCCACGGACGCCTACTACCGGGGCACCGACAGGGCCGCGCCGCACAACCTGTATCTGCACCCCGCCCGGCTACTGCCCTCCGCGCCCGGCAAGACCGCGCTGACCACCGGTTTCCACTACGGTCCGGCGCCCTCCGGCGGCACTCCCGAGTCCGCGCGGACGGTGCGCTATCCGTCGGCGCGCTTCACCTTCACCTGGTCCGCGGGGCGAAGCGGCTGGCTGGTCGCGATGGACGGCACGCCCACGGTGACGACCGACGGTGGACGGCCGGCGCCGGCGACGGTCGTCGTGCAGTACGTGCGGATCCGTGCGTCGCGGTATCACGACACACTCGGCAACACGACGCCGTACACCGAGACGGTCGGCTCCGGAAAGGCCGAGGTGCTGCGGGACGGCCGGTCCTTCGACGCCACCTGGTCCCGGCCGTCCGCCGCGGACGGCACGGCGTTCACCGCGGCGGACGGCAGCCCGCTGAACTTCGCCGCCGGCCAGGTGTGGGTGGTGTTCGCCGAGGCCCGCTCCTGACCGGGCCGCCGTTCAGCTCTGCCGGGCGACCAGCGGCTCGGCCGGGTTGCGCAGGTTCTCGGCGGCGTCCGCGACCCTGCTCATCAGGTCGAAGAAGACGGTCTGCTCCTCGGGGGAGAGCGGGGCGAGGAAGACCTGGTTCATCCGCGCGGTGCGCACGGTCAGCTTGCGGTGGACGCGCAGCCCCTCGTCGGTGAGGCGCAGCAGGAAGCGGCGGCCGTCCTGCGGGTCGCGGACCTTGTGCAGCAGCTCGCGGCGGGTGAGCCTGCTGATGACCTCGGCGATCGTCGACCGGTCCAGGCCGACCCGCTCCCCCACGGTCCGCTGGTCCAGACCCGGCTCGGCGACGAGTGCGTTCAGCACCGCGAACTGCGGTGAGGTGATCTCCTCGGAGACCATGGCGTTCCACAGCAGGTGGTGCGCCTGCTGGAGCCGCCGGGCCAGGTGCCCGGGATGGGTGGCGAGGTCCACCGCGGCCATGCATGCTCCCCTGGTCGATTCGTTGGTGCACTGAACGATACTCGCCGGGGGTACACATGTCTGCACGAGGAATCCCCGGCGCTGCAGAGCCTTGACGGTTCTGATGTCCGATGGCAGCGTGAGGAGCACCTCGCTGAAATACTCAGTGCACTGACTAATTGCAGAGATGAGGCTTCACGGATGGACAAGGTGATCGCCACTGCCCTGGAGGCGGTGGCCGATGTGCCGGACGGTGCGTCCCTCGCGGTCGGCGGCTTCGGGCTGAGCGGTGTGCCCAACGTACTGATCCAGGCGCTGTACGAGCGCGGGACGACCGGTCTGGGCGTGGTGTCGAACAACTGCGGTGCGATGGAGTCCGGCCTCGCGGTGCTGCTGGCCGCCGGCCGGATCGCCCGGGTGACCGGCTCCTACATCGGCGGCAACAAGGAGTTCGCCCGCCAGTACCTGTCCGGCGAACTGGAGGTCGAGCTGATCCCGCAGGGCACGCTCGCCGAGCGGCTGCGCGCGGGCGGCGCCGGGATCCCTGCCTTCTACACCCCGGCGGGCGTGGGCACACAGGTCGCCGAGGGCGGGCTGCCGTGGCGGTACGACGGTGCGGGCGGGATCGCGCTCGCCTCGCCCCCGAAGGAGGTCCGGGAGTTCGACGGCGCGGAGTACGTCCTGGAGCGGGCCATCCGCACGGACTTCGCGCTGGTCCGCGCCGCCAGGGGCGACCGGCACGGCAACCTCGTCTTCGGCAGGTCCGCCCGGAACTTCAACCCCCTTGCCGCGATGGCCGGCCGGGTGACCGTCGCCGAGGTGGAGGAGCTGGTGGAGCCCGGGGAGATCGACCCGGACGCGGTGCACCTGCCCGGCGTCTTCGTGCAGCGCGTGGTGGCGCTGACCCCCGAGCAGGCGGCGGACAAGAAGATCGAGCAGCGGACGGTGAGGTCCTGATGGCCTGGACACGCGAGGAGATGGCCGCCCGGGCGGCCCGCGAACTGAAGGACGGCCAGTACGTCAACCTCGGCATCGGCCTGCCGACGCTGATCCCGAACCATCTGCCGCCGGGCGTCGAGGTGGTCCTGGAGTCGGAGAACGGCATCCTGGGAACCGGCCCGTACCCCGCCGAGGACGAGGTCGACCCGGACCTGATCAACGCCGGCAAGGAGACCGTGACGGTCCTGCCGGGCGCCTCCTACTTCGATTCGGCCCTGAGCTTCGCGATGATCCGGGGCGGGCACATCGACGTGGCCGTGCTGGGTGCGATGCAGGTGTCCGCGTGCGGCGACCTGGCCAACTGGGCGGTGCCGGGGAAACTGGTCACCGGGATCGGCGGGGCGATGGACCTGGTGCACGGCGCCCGTACGGTCGTCGTCGTCATGACGCACACGGCGAAGGACGGCTCCCCCAAGATTCTGGAGCAGTGCACGCTGCCGCTCACGGGCAAGGCGTGTGTGAACCGAGTCGTCACGGATCTGGCGGTACTGGACGTCACGGATGCGGGGCTCCTCCTGGTGGAGACCGCGCCGGGAGTGACCGTTGAAGACGTCGTCACCAGGACCGGCGCTGAACTGACCATCGGGGAGCGCGTGCTGTGAACCCGGTCCCCGTCATGGCTCCGCCACCGGTGCGGCCACCCTCGAACGCCAAGGAAGCGTCAGGTATCCCCCGATGACTCTCACCCAGCAGGACATCGACCGCGAGATCGCGGCGGAGCACGCCGCGTACGAGAAGCGGGTCGCCGACGGAGCACCCGTCGAGCACCACCCGCGCCGCGACTACGCGCCCTACCGCTCCTCCCTGCTCCGCCACCCCAAGCGGCCCCTGGTCGCCATCGACACCCGCCAGGACCCCGAACTGGTGGAACTGCACTCCCCCGCCTTCGGGGAGCGCGACCTCGGCGACATCGACAACGACCTCACCCGGCAGCACACCGGAGAGCCGGTCGGCGAGCGGATCACCGTGTCCGGACGGCTCCTCGACCGTGCCGGACACCCGGTCCACGGCCAGCTGGTCGAGATCTGGCAGGCCAACTCGGCCGGCCGCTACGCCCATCGGCGCGAGCACCACGACGCCCCGCTGGACCCCAACTTCACCGGCGTGGGCCGCACCCTCACGGACGCCGAGGGCCGCTACCGGTTCACCACCGTCCGGCCCGGCCCCTACCCCTGGCGCAACCACGTGGGCGCCTGGCGCCCGGCGCACATCCACTTCTCGGTCTTCGGTACGGCGTTCACCCAGCGGCTGGTGACGCAGATGTACTTCCCGAACGACCCGCTGTTCCCGTACGACCCGATCCTGCAGTCCGTGACGGACGACGCGGCCCGGCAACGGCTGGTCGCCACCTACGACCACGCCCTGTCGGTGCCGGAGTTCTCCCTCGGCTACCACTGGGACATCGTGCTGGACGGCCCGGCCGCCACCTGGATCGAGGAAGGACGCTGACGGAAGCGATGACGAAGACCGACACGAGCGGCCCGCAGAGCGTGCCGCCCACCCCCTCCCACACGGTCGGCCCCTTCTACGGGTATGCGCTGCCGTTCCGCGGCGGCGAGGACATCGCGCCCCTGGGGCACCCCGACACGGTCACCGTGCACGGGTACGTCCTCGACGGCGAGGGCGACCCGCTTCCGGACGCCCTCGTCGAGCTGTGGGGGCCGCGCCCCGACGGCACCGTGCCGCAGGTGGACGGTTCCATCCGGCGGGACCCGGCGACCGGTGGCTGTCCGGGCCGCAACGGCGTGGAGTTCACCGGCTGGGGCCGCGTCCAGACCGACGCGAACGGCCACTGGTACGCGCGGACGCTGCGACCCGGCGCACGCGGGCGGAGCGCCCCGTACCTGAGCGTGTGCGTCTTCGCGCGCGGCCTGCTCGTGCACCTGTTCACCCGGATCTACCTGCCGGGCGACGCGGCCGCGCTCGCCGCGGACCCGCTGCTCACCCGGGTGGGCGACCGGCGCGACACGCTGATCGCCGGCGACGAGGGCGGCAGCACCTACCGTTTCGACATCCGCCTTCAGGGCGAAGGCGAGACGGTCTTCCTGGAGTTCCAGTGACATCTGTGTCCCCGCCGTACGCCGACACGGGTCTGCTCGCCCCCGAGTGGGGGCTGTCCGAGGCCGCCTCCGAGACCGGCGACCACGCCTATCTGCGGGCCCTGCTCGACGCCGAGGCCGCGCTGGCCCGGGCGCAGGCCGCGCTCGGGCTCGCCCCGGCGGAGGCCGCGGCGGCGGTGACCGAGGCGGCCGTCCCGGCGAACTTCGGCATCCGCTCGCTGGCGGCCCGCACCCCGGCGGGCGGCAACCCGGTCATCCCGCTGGTCGCCGACCTGACGGCGGCGGTCGGCGAGGAGTACGGCCCGTACGTCCACCGTGGTGCGACCAGCCAGGACATCATGGACACGGCGACGATGCTGGTCGCCGTACGCACCCTGGGGCCGGTCCTCGTCGACCTCGGCCGCACCGAGCGGGCGTTGGCCGGACTCGCGGCGGAGCACCGCGACACGCCACTTCCTGGTCGGACGCTCACCCAGCACGCCGTACCCACGACGTTCGGGTTGAAGGCGGCCGGCTGGCGCTCGCTGGTCCTGGACGCACGCGACCGCCTCACCCGGGTACGGGACTCGCTCCCCGCCCAACTCGGAGGTGCCGCGGGCACCCTGGCGGCATTCCAGACGTACGGAGCCCAGGACGCGGACGCGCTGACGAAGGCGTACGCCCGCGAAGCCGGTCTCGCCGCACCGGCGTTGCCCTGGCACACGCTGCGCACGCCCGTCGCCGACCTGGCCGGCTGTCTGGCCTTCACCGCCGGGGCGCTGGGCAAGCTCGCCGTGGACGTGCTGACGCTGTCGCGCACCGAGGTCGGCGAGGTGAGCGAACGCAGTGGTGGCGGCTCCTCCGCCATGCCGCACAAGGCGAACCCCGTGCGTTCCACGCTCCTCGCCGCTGCCGCCCGGCGCGCCCCGCAGCTCGCGGCCACCCTGTACGGCTCCCTGGCCGCCGAGGACGAGCGGCCGGCCGGTGCCTGGCACGCCGAGTGGGAGCCGCTGCGCGACCTGCTACGGCTGACGGGCGGTGCCGCCGCGCACGCCGCCGAGCTGACCGAGGGGCTGCGGGTGCACCCCGCCGCGATGCGCCGGAACCTGCACACGACCCGGGGTCTGATCGTCTCCGAGCGGCTGTCCGCCGCCCTGACACCCGTCCTCGGCCGGGCACGGGCCAAGGAACTGCTGACCGAACTGGCCGGCCGCGCCCACGAGGAGGACCGCCCACTGCATGAACTCCTCGCGGAGGAAGAGGAGTTGCAGGACATCGAACTGGACGACCTCGCCGACCCCGCCCACTACACCGGATTCGCCGGTTCCCTCACCGACCTTGCCCTGGAGCGACGTTGACCGTAAAACTCCTCAACCACCTGGAAGAAGGCCCGGCCTCTGCTCCCCCGCTGCTGCTCGGCCCGTCGCTCGGCACCTCTTACGCCCTGTGGGACGCGATCGCGCCCGAGCTGTCGACCACCCACCGGGTGGTGCGCTGGGACCTGCCGGGGCACGGTGGTTCGGCGCCGGACCTGATCGGGCCGGGTGCCACCGTCGGCGACCTCGCCGCGCTGGTGCTGGCGCTCGCCGACGCGCTCGGCATCGAGCGGTTCGCCTATGCGGGGGTGTCGCTGGGCGGCGCGGTCGGCCTGCACCTGGCCGTGCACCACCCCGAGCGGCTGACCTCGCTGGCCGTCATCTGCTCCTCCGCGCACTTCGGCGGCAGCGCGCCCTGGCGGGAGCGGGCCGAGCGGGTGCGCCGGGAGGGCCTGGAGTGGCTGGTGGAGAGCGCCGACGCGCGGTGGTTCACGCCCGGCTTCACCGTGCCGCGGCTGGTGCGGGACCACCGGGAGGCCGACCCGGCGGCGTACGCCGCCTGCTGCGACGCGCTGGCCGCGTTCGACCTGCGCGACCGGCTCGCCGACATCGCCGTACAGGCCCTGCTCGTTGCGGGCCGGCAGGATCCGGCGACGCCGCCCGAGCATCTGCGGGAGATCGCGGACGCGGTGCCCGCGGCCGCGCTCGTGGAGCTGCCCGGGGCATCGCACCTCGCGCCCGCGCAGTGCCCGCAGGCCGTCCTGACCGCCCTGCGCACCCAGCTGACCGGGCCCCCGGCGAGCGGGACGGCGGTGCGCCGGGAGGTGCTGGGCGATGCGCACGTCGACCGGGCGCAGGCCCGGCAGACCCCGTTCACGGCGCGGTTCCAGGACTTCATCTCCCGCTACGCCTGGGGCGAGATCTGGACCGACCCGACCCTCTCGCGCCGCGAGCGCAGCATGATCACGCTGACCGCGCTGGTCGCGCACGGCCACTACGACGAACTGGCGATGCATGTCCGCGCAGCGCGGCGGAACGGGCTGACGCCGCAGGAGATCGGCGCGGTGCTGCTGCAGACAGCGGTGTACTGCGGGGTGCCCGCGGCCAACTCGGCGTTCGCGACGGCCCAGCGGGTGCTCGCCGAGGAGGACCGGCAGGACGAGGACGGGAAGGACGAGGACGGGACGCCCGGCCGAGGGTGACCCTGCTGGTCGTCGGATTCCCCTCTGCGCGGCGACGCCCGGCACCCGCCTAGCGCAGTCCCCGCCCGGTCTCCAGCACCTCCCGCGCCTGTGCCACCAGCCCGTCCGCGCCGATCGAACGGGCCAGCGCCAGGCCCCGGTTGAGTTCCGCGACCGAGCGGATCGCGATGCCGTACTCGACCCGGGCCGCCGCGTGCTCGTACTGGCAGGGCGAGGCCTCCAGATAGGCGACGGCCTGGGCGGCCAGATGGACCGCGCGCTGCCCGGTCTCCAGCGCGGCGGCACAGCGCAGGGCCTCGCCGATGGCGGTGTCCGTGCCGAACCGCTCGGCCTGTCGGCGGGCGTCCGCGGCGAGCCGGGCGGCCCTGGCGGGGTCCTGGGTGGCGAGGGCCTTGGCGAGGTCGACGGACCAGGGCGCGAGGACGGGGTTGTGGCCCCCGCGGGACGCGGCGGTCTTCTCGGCGGCCTCCAGTTCGTTGATGCCCTCCTCGGTGCGGCCCGTCGCGAGCAGCAGCCGGCCGCGTACGGAGCGGATGTCGGGCAGCACGATCGTGGACGGGTAGGGCGGGGCGAAGCCGTACTGCTCGGCGATCGCCCAGGCCTCCTCGACATGGCCACGGGCCAGCAGGGTGTCGACGAGTCCGCAGGTCGACGACCAGTACAGCGGCAGGCCGCGGCCGACGCGCTCGGCCAGCGTCAGCGCCTCGCGCAGCGTGGTCTCGGCGTCGCGGAGCCGGCCCTGCCTGCGGTAGGCGAGGCCGAGGAAGGCGTTGGCCAGGGAGAGGTGGCCGCCGCGCCAGCCGGCCCCGGTATAGGCGCGCAGGGCCTCGGCGAACAGGCTCTCGGCGCGGTCGAGCCGGTCGGCGTAGGCGTACGAACTGCCGAGCATCATCAGCAGTTCGATGCCCCACTCGGCGTCGGTCCAGCCGAGGCCGGGTGCGAGGCGGCCGTTGACGAGGGCGCGGTCGCACAGCTGGAGGACCTCCTCGGCGTTCTCGCCGTGGGTCATCGCGTCGAAGCCGCGCAGGATCAGCAGGGCGCGCTCGGAGTTGTCCCGGCCGGTGCAGGTGCCGGCCAGTTCGGCCAGGCGCCGGGAGCGTTCCTGGGAGACGGTCTCGCCGTGGATGCCCTCCCACATGAACTGCACGGCCTGCAGCCGCAGCTTGACCGGGCCCGCCTCGTGCCGGGCGGCCTCGGCCTCGACCGTGCGAACGGCTTCCTCCAGCTGGTCGTTGTGGAGCAGCGCCTGGGAGAGCCGGACCACGGCGTCGACCCGCTGGGTGCCGTCCAGGCCGGGCATGGCGAGCGCGGACTGCAGATGCTCGATGGTGACGGCGGGTGCGGTGAGCAGGGTGGCGTGGCCCAGTTCGAAGAGCACCTGTGCGTGCACGTCGGGGAGCGGCGGCTCGGCCAGGGCGCGCTCCAGGCAGCGGCGGGCCGCGTCGGGCGCGCCGACGGCCAGGTGCTCGCGGGCCGCCTCGCGCAGCTGCTCGACGAGTTCCTCGTCGTCGTCCGGGTGCACCTTGAGCAGGTGCCGGGAGGCCTCGGCGGCGCTGTGCCCGGTCTCGGTGAGGATCTGCGCGGCGACGCCGTGCATCGCGGTGCACACGCCCGCCGGGATGGAGTTGTAGACGGCGGAGGCGATCAGCGGGTGGACGAACTCCAGCCCGCCTTCCTCGGTCTCGGAGCCGGCCGCCGGGTCGGGTTCGGTGAGGAAGCGGGCGATGCGGAGCAGGTCGGCGCAGCGCTCGGCGACGTCGAGGTTCATGGAGGCGAGCCGTGCGACGAGGTCGACGGAGATGCCGGTGCCGAGGATGGCGGCGGCCCAGGCGAACTGGGTGGCGTCGATGCCGAGTCCCTTGAGCCGGTCGACCAGGCCGCCGCCGCGGGCGGAGCGGTTCAGGTCGCGCAGTTCGCCGGCCCGGGACTCGACCGGATGGACCTCGCTGTCCAGCACCTTGGCGAGGAGTTCGACGGTGTCGTACGGGTTGCCGCCGGTGACGGCCCAGACCTCGCGGCAGAACGGGTCGTCGGCGTGCCGGCCGACGGTGGCGCGGGTGAGCCCGGAGGTGGCCTCCGGGGTCAGGGCGCTGAGGTTGTTGACGGGATGTCCCGCCGTGGCGGCGACCGCTTCGAGGAGGCGGGCGCTCTCGCCGCTCACCTCGCCGGGGCGGCGGGCGACCAGGACCAGCACCGACAGGTCGTCCAGGCGTTCGGCGAACGCGGCGAGCCAGCGCAGGGTCTCCTGGTCGGCCCAGTGTGCGTCGTCGATGATCAGCACCAGCGGCCACTCACGGCGGGCGAGCCGGCGCACGGCCGCGACGAGCCCGTCGCAGACGTACTGCGGGTCGACGCTGCCCTCGCCCGGGTCCACTATCCCGAGGGCGGGGCCCGCGATGTCGTACCAGTCGCCGAGGTACTCGCGTGCCTCCTCCGGGAGCAGGGAGAGCAGCGCCGGCTGGAGCAGCTGTCGCACCACGTTGAACGGCACGGACTTCAGGGTCTCGCCGCCGCGGGCGTACCACACCGTGCAGCCGCGGCGCTCGGCGATGCGGCGGGTCTCGGCGAGCAGCGCGGTCTTGCCGAGTCCGGCCTCGCCCCGGAAGACCAGCAGGCCGCCCGCGGACGACTGATCGGCGCACAGGACGTCGAGCGTCCGCGTGACGGTGGCGATCTCCGCGTCCCGCTCCCACAGGGAAGCCGCGGCGGCCGCCGACGGCCGTGCCTCCGTCATCCCGTTACCTCCCCAGGTCGCCCGAATGACGTACAGACCACGAGCGTAGCCGTCCGGTGGGATGTGTGGAGGCCGGTCCGGGCACGTGTTGCCCCGCCGGGTGAACGATGAGGCGAGTGGGCGACGCGCATGCCGTCCCACCAGCCGCTGTGGATCCGACGAACCGTCAACAGGGCCTGGAATGAAGCTGATTTTCGAACCCCCCGGAGATCGCGGGGACCATGGGGAACGACACGACCGCGACGAACGGGACGACCGCGACCGGCGCGGCGTCCGCGGCGACACGGCCGCCCGCACGCCGACGGTGCGGGCGGTGGCGGCGGGGTCGGTGGGCAATCTCGTCGAGTGGTACGAGTTCGGCGTCTACGGCTATCTGGCCACCGTCCTCGCCGAGCGGTTCTTCACCCCGGCGGGCGCGACTGCGACCGAGGGCCTGGTGCGCACGTACGCATCCTTCGCACTGGCGTTCTTCTTCCGGCCCCTCGGCGCGGCCCTGTTCGGCAGGCTGGGCGACCGGATCGGGCGGCGTCCGGTGCTGATCGCCGTGATCGCGCTGATGGCGGCCGCCACGACGCTGATCGGCGTGCTGCCGACGTACGCCACCGCGGGCGCCCTGGCACCGTGGCTGCTGACGTTCCTGAGGGTGCTTCAGGGACTTTCGGCGGGCGGGGAGTTCGGCGGTGCGGTGGCGCTGATGACCGAGTTCGCCCCGCCGGGGCGGCGCGGACTGTACGGCGCGTGGCAGTCGTTCACGGTGGCGCTGGGCCTGCTGGGCGGTGCGGGTGTCGCGGCGACGACGGCCACGGTGCTCGGCGAGAACCAACTCGCCGACTGGGGCTGGCGGTTGCCGTTCCTGCTGGCGTTGCCGCTGGGGCTGGTGGCGCTATGGCTGCGGGTCGGGCTGGAGGAGACACCGGAGTTCCGGGAGCGGGAGCGGCATGCTGCCGGCCCGGGTGGCGCCGGGGTGGTCGCGTCGGCGGTGCTGCTCGGCGTCGGGCGGGTCATGGGCTGGTCGGCGGCCGGATACACGTTCCTCGTCGTCCTGCCCTCGTATCTCCAGGCCTCGCTGCACACGGGTGTCCGGGAGGCGCTGCTCGCCACCGTGCCGGCCAACGTCGGGTTCGCCGCGGCGATCCTCCCGGCGGGGCTGCTCAGCGACCGGGTCGGGCGGCGTCCGGTGATGCTCACCGGCGCGGTGCTGGTGGCCGGACTCGCCGTGCCGTTGTTCGACCTGCTGCAGAACGAGGGGACTTCCGCCCTGGCGAGGGGCATGGCCACGTGTGCGGCGGGTGCCGTGGTGGGGCTCATGGCCGGGCCCGGGCCCGCACTGCTCGCCGAGATGTTCCCGGCACGGGTGCGCTGGACGGGCCTCGGGCTGGCCTACTCCCTCTCGAACGCGGTGTTCTCCGGATGCGCGGGACTGATCATCACGGAGGCCGTACACCGGACCGGGAACGTGGACGTGCCCGCCTACTACGCCGCGACGGCCTGCGCGCTGAGTGCGCTGGCGCTGATGAAGCGGCAGACGGGAAAGGTGAGTTGAGCGATGCGGGTGATCGGGCTCATGTCGGGGACGTCGTACGACGCGGTCGACGCGGCGGCCGCGGATCTGCGGCTGGACGGGGACACTCTCGCGCTGAAGCCGCTGGGGATGGTGAGCGCGCCGTACGACGACGCACTGCGCGAAGCGCTCGCCGCGGCGCTGCCGCCGGCCGCCGTCCCGCTCGCCGAGGTGTGCCGCCTCGACACCCTGATCGGGCGGGCGTTCGCCGCGGCGGCGGTCCGGGCGGACCGTGAACTGTGCGGTGGTCAAGGCGAATTGGTGGCCTCGCACGGGCAGACCGTCTACCACTGGGTGGACGGCGGCCGGGTGCACGGCACGCTCCAGCTGGGGCAGCCGGCGTGGATCGCCGAGGCGACCGGGCTGCCGGTGGTCGCCGACTTCCGGTCCCGGGACGTCACCGCCGGCGGCCAGGGCGCGCCCCTGGTGAGCCTCGTGGACCTGTTGTGGCTGCGGGGCAGGCCCGGCACGCCGGTGGCGCTGAACATCGGCGGGATCGCCAACCTGACCGCGCCGGACGGGACCGCCTTCGACACCGGACCGGGCTGCGCGCTGCTGGACGCGGCAGCCAGGGAGTACAGCGGCGGGCGCCTGGCCTACGACGCCGACGGGGCGCTGGCCGCACGGGGCCGGCCGGACCTGCCGCTGCTGGACCGGCTGCTCGCCGAGCCGTACTACACGCTGGTCCCGCCCAAGACGACCGGCAAGGAGCTGTTCCACGCCGGGTACCTGCGGGCGGCCGGGGTGGACGGCCTGCCCGCCCCGGACGTGCTGGCGACGCTCACCCTGCTGACGGCCCGGACCATCGCCGACGCGGTGCGGTCCGTCGGCGCCACGGAGGTGATCGCCTCCGGCGGAGGCACCCGCAACCCGGTGCTCATGTCCCACGTCCGGGAGCTGCTCCCGCGGACCGCCGTACGCACCTCGGACCAGCTGGGCCTGTCCGCCGCCGCGAAGGAGGCGTACGCCTTTGCTGTCCTCGGTTTCCTCACGGCCCACGGCCTCCCCGGCACCGACCCGCGCAGCACGGGCGCCCGGCACCCGAGTGTGCTGGGCTCGCTGACACCGGGGCGGGAGGGTCTGCGCCTGCCGCCGGCCCCGCGGGTGGGGCCGGTACGGCTGGTGGTGACGGTGTGAGGAAGCCCACCGTGCTGTACCGCACGCCGGTCCGACGGTGCCGGCCGGAACGCGGGAGTCCGCGGCGAAGCACGGAAATCCCGGGTCAAGGTCATTGAATCCGAGGTGAAATGTACCGGTCCGGGGAATTGGCGGCGGATCCTCTCATCCGGCTTTCACCGATGCCTCATACGGTGGGGGCATGACGCAGGTGACTCCTCCCGGGTGGTACCCCGACCCCGGGCAGACGAATGACGGTCCGCCCACCGAGCGCTGGTGGGACGGCAAGGCCTGGACCGACCAGACCCGCCCCGCCGGGACGGCCGCCACGTGGGGTCCCCCGGCGCAGCAGTTTCCCGGTGGCCCGCAGCCGGCTGCCCCGGCGTACGGGGCCGCCTTTCCGGGATATCCGGTGTACCCGGTCCAGCCGGCCGCGCCCCGTCGCGGTCTGCGCACCGGCATAGCCGTGGTGGCGGCGGCCGCGGTCCTGGTGAGCATCGGGGTCGGTGTGTACGCGCTCAGCAAGGACGGCGGGAGCGGCGGGGGCGACGACCGCGCCGGTTCCCAGCAGGCACCGGGCGGACAGAACGGCGGGCAGGGCGGGTCCGGCGGTCCGGGCGGGTCGCCGTCCCCGGGGCAGTCCGCGGCGCCCAAGATCCAGGGCGGCGGCACGGTGCCGGATCCGGTGAACGGGATCAGCATGCCCGTACCGAAGGGCTGGACCGGGCAGACGATCAGCGTCGGCGCGCAGGTCACGTCCGACAACTCCTACAAGTGCCCAGGCAACAAGGAGCAGACGTGCACCGCGGGCGGCGCCTACTCGGCACCCGCCGTCGCGCTCGGCACGGACGGCGACACGGCCGAGGCGGTCGCCAAGGCGGACATCGCGGCCAACGCCAAGGAGTCCTACGGCGGCACCTCCTACGGCAGCATCACCTCGCACGAGGTGCTGGCCTCCAAGACGGTCACGGTGGCCGGGCAGAAGGGCTACCTGGTGCGCTGGAAGGCGGTCACCGCCAACGGCTCCGACGGCTACGTCGAGTCCGTCGCCTTCCCCTCGCCCAACGACACCAAGCGGATCGTCGTGGTGCGCTTCGGTGTGGACGTCGGCCAGAAGGTGTCCGTCATCGACGACATCCTGCAGGGGATCAAGGTCTCGTCGGGCGACGGGAACGGCCAGAACGTCTGAGGACACCGCCGGACAGAAGTCGGCCGGGTGGGGTTCCCCTCCGCTCAAGGGGAACCCCACCCGGCCGGGGGGTGCGGGGCGCCCCCCTCCCCCCAGTGGGGCGCCAACAGGTCCCCCTTCCGCCATCCCCTGAACAGCAGCCTGGGCCCTTGGTCCGCCCGAGTGCGGGCAGCACCG